>DAINBR010000122.1:0-8995 GCA_036732865.1 Bacteroidota bacterium
TGACCCCCCCGGCCTTCATAGCGGTAATCTCATTCCGCGAGGAGAGGTCGCCAAATGCCATCAGTGTTGCGACCAGAACGGACATCGGAACGGCAAGAACCAGCATCCAGGCCAGGTTCAGGGCTACCAGTTCCATTATCACCCACGCCGTCAGCCCCTTTCCCACCAGCTGGTCGATAAACTTCATGACGAACTGGAGAAGGAAAATGAACATCAGGGTTCCCAAGGAGAAGACGAACGGGCCCGCGTGGGCGCGGAGGATGTACTTGTGGAGGAGCATGGCGCACATAATATAGCGGAGGTGGGCGGATTTTCCAAACTGCTTGCGTTTTTCAATCCTTTTGGCTACTATTCGTTACTGCATTACTAGAAGGAGTCCAATATCGATTTCGTTTGATACGAGCTGTGCGCGAGGACGGTGCTGCCGGGAGTTTGGGTATGCGAACCTTGCGAGAATCGAATTGAACTCTTTGCGGCCAAAATACGCCACATATTTCTTGCCGTTACAATCCCGGGCTTTCTGGACAGCATTCAGCAGCGCCACTGTTCTGGTGCTGAGTGCCGCGGTGTTTGCGTTCGCGTATGCCCCCCCGCAACAACAGGGGATACCCCAGCCGCAACAGCAGGGGATCCCCCCGCCAATGGGACTCCCCGGGCTCCAGGATACCACGAAAAAGCTTCCACCGCTGTTCCCGGGGCAACAGGACACTTCCAAGACCGACACCACTAAATTCCGCACCGTTGCTGACAGTTTGCGCGGAGCGGCTCTGGCTGACAGCCTCCGCCGCGACTCACTTAAGACGCAGGCGATGAAGATAGACACCACGTACGTAGTCTGCCTCGACTCCTCGGCACGACTTGCCCAGTGGGATGACTACCGGCGGGATCCACCCCAGGTGGAGTACTTCCCCCGGCGAACATATCCGCTGTTCGGGACGCGGAAAACTTCAGGCTACAGACGCGATGTGAACATCGACTCGACCGGTACCAGAGTCAGCTTCAGAGAAAGCGTCGGGGGGAAGGATGTCCGTGTCCCTCTCACATTGCCGCTGAACGACTACGTCCGGCTTCGCCAAAAGGAGGAATTCCGGAAACTCATGGCGGACGAGGCTCGGCGGCCGAAGGTGCTCACCGCCCGCGATGATCTCGGCGAACTGCTCAGCAACATCACCCAGATCAGTATTCCGGTCCCTCCGAACCCGCTTTTCAGCATTTTCGGCAAAAACGAAATCAAGCTGAACATCAGCGGCGCGGTGGACATCAAAGCGGGATTCCGCAACACGGAAACCGACCAGACCACCCTCTCCCGTCTCGATCAGAGCCGCAACGAACCGGACTTCAGCCAGGATGTCCAGGTGAACGTGAACGGCACGATCGGCGACAAGCTAAACATTCTGGCCGACTGGAACACGCAGCGCACGTTCGAATACGAAAACCAGCTGAAAATCAAGTACACCGGCTATGACGACGAGGTCGTACAGACCGTGGAAGCCGGTAACGTTTCCCTCCAGACACCCTCTTCGTTCATCGGGAGCAGCCAGGCCCTGTTCGGCGTCAAGGCCAAATTCCAGATGGGGCCACTCACCCTGACCACTCTCGCTTCGCAGAAGAAAGGACAGATCAAGGAAGTTGCTGTGTCGGGCGGCGCCAAGGAACAGACTTTCGAGATGCGTGCCTACGAATATGCCACAAACCATTTCTTCGTGGATGTGTCGTATGCTGACCGCTACGCCGACTACTATCTCAACGAGCCTGCACTGGTTAACAGCGACGGACAGATCGTCGAAGAAGAAGTGTGGGTGCAGCGGCAGGGAGGCATACCGGATCCGAATGAACGGCAGGGCATCACGTACGTGCCGAGGGCAGAGCCCCCGCGTTCATCACCCTGCCGCCATTCGGTGCAGCAGGCTACGATGAGGCGCTGAGAAACTCGGTGGACGATCCTGGAAGAATCGAAACCGGCCCGTTCATCAAGCTCGACCGCTCCCAGTACGAGCTGGATGGAGACGGGTACCTTGGTGTGGTCTCCCTGAACGCAAGCGTCGGCGACCAGCAGATCGTGGCCATCGCATACCGCAATGCCGCCACCGTGCAGACGGGAGAGTTTGCGCGTGATCTCGGCACTGACAGTACGGCTCTGTCCCGCCGGTTGATCCTGAAAATGCTCAAGCCGAAGAACCTCATTTCCAACGGCCGCTCTTACGCCATTGCGTGGGACCAGATGCTCAAGAACATCTACCCGATTCAGGGAATCGGACGCAACGCGAAGAAAGAGGGTTTCGCCCTTGACATCGTCCGGAGAATTCCGGGTGGGGAAGATCAGAACAGCATCCTGAACGAACCCTTGTTGCGCGTGTTTGGCGTCGACAAGTACAACGCAGACGACACACCAGCGCCGAACGGCGACGGGCAATTCGACTATCGCTCGGGCAGAACTGTCAACCAGGCACGTGCTGAGATTATCTTCCCGGTCCTGCGCCCGTTTGACGACGGCATAAAGGCGTACTTCGCGGAGAAGGGGACCGTTCTGGCAGACACCTCGGAGTTCCTGTATCCGGAGGTGTATGACACGACTGTGACATTTGCCCAGCAGGCCCTTCGAAACCGGTATCTGATCAAGGGGAAAGCCACGGGCGAGGCGACGTCGCGATACTCCCTGGGGTTCAACGTGGTGGAAGGAAGCGTTCAGGTCTTACTCGACGGCCGTGCACTCACACCCAACATCGATTACACCGTCGACTATATCATCGGCGAAGTGGTCATCAAGAACGACCGCGCACTCGTGCCCGGTGCCAACCTCCAGATCAAATATGAACAGAACGATCTGTTCCAGCTGGCTTCCAAGACCCTCCTCGGTGCGCGCGGCGACCTCGCTATCTCGCAGAACCTGAATCTCGGGTTCACCGTTATGAACCTGAATCAGCAGACATTGAGCGACAAAGTTCGCCTCGGGGAGGAACCCAACAACAACACGATTCTTGGTATCGACGGGGCGGCGACGTTCGATTTGCCATTCCTTACGAGGGTCCTTGATGCCCTGCCGATCTTCCAGACCCGCGAGGCATCCCAAATCAAGGTGAGCGGCGAAGCTGCCTACATGTCGCCGGACCCGAACACGAAGAAAAGCGTCATCCCGAGCGACAACGGTGAAGGCATCGCCTATATCGATGACTTCGAAGCGGCACGCCGGGCAATACCGGTCGGGATTGGCTACGCCGCATGGTCCCTCGCAAGTCCGCTGGCCGACAACTTCCACTGGGGAACGATTCCGGACACCACCAAGGCAAAGGCCAGAGGCCGGATGATCTGGTTTAACCGTATTCCCACCGACGTGCCTCTTACGGACATATACCCTCGCAAAAAGCCGGGCAATGCGGCGAACGACCAGGCCACCGTTTTGGATTTCCGCTATTTCCCTTCACTGCGCGGGCAGTACAATTACAGCACAGATATCGAGAACACCCTGACGCCGTTGAGAAACTGGGGTGCGGTCATGAAGCCCCTGTCGGTGTCGGCAATCAACCTCTCAAAAGAAAACGTCAACTTCATCGAACTCTGGATGCGCGTGGACCGCGCCCCGCCGGGCACGAAGATGATCATCGACCTTGGTGCGATCAGCGAGGATGCCATTCCCAACCGCTCGTTGAACTCCGAAGATCTCGTGGTGAGCTCGTACCCGAACGGTGTGCTGCAAGAGGGTGAGGACGTCGGGATAGACGAGCTGAATGATGACCAGGAGCGCGCCGAGTATGCCGCGCTGGTCGCCAAATACCCGGCCACGAGCGGCGATCCTTCTGGCGACAACTATTACTACACAAATGCCACCGTTGGGACGCCTGCTGAAGATTTTTCGCACATCAACGGCACAGACAACAACAAAGACAGTCCATCCGGCCGGATCCCCGATACCGAAGATCTGAATGCCAACGGAGTCCCGGATTTGGCGAATTCGTACTACGAGTACGAACTGCTGCTCGATACGGTGCGCGCGAACAATCCACGCATTGTGGGTGGCGGTGGCCAGAAGGAGGACGGCAGTTATTCTCGATGGTATCAGTTCCGGATCCCGGTCCGCGAATATGAGCGGCAGGTGGGAACCCCCTCACAGGAAAACATTGAGTTCGTCCGGGTTGCCTTTGTCAATGCCACCGACACGATTGCCGTCCGCATCGCCGATTTCTCTCTGGTCGGCAATCAGTGGCAGAAGCTGGCACGCGATGCCGCCGATTCGTTGTTCGACGTCACCGTGGTCAGTATCGAGGACAATCCGGAGTACAATCCTCCTCCCGGCGTCACCCAGGAACGTGATCGCACACGGCCCGAAGAGGAAGTGTACGCGAATGAGCAATCGCTGGCATTGAAGCTGGAAGGGTTACCCCCCGGACAGTCCCGCCAGGCAGTGAAATTCTACACTTATCGTGCGCTCGACCTCTTCAACTACAAAACCCTGAAGATGTTCGTTCACGGGGATCCAACCTTCAGGTATTTCAGCGAAACCGAGTTCGATGCGGAAATGTTCTTCCGGTTCGGACTTGACAGCCTGAACTATTACGAGTACCGCGCCCCCATTAAGCCCGGATGGGATCCGGCGAACGATGTGGTCATCCAGTTTGAGGACCTCACGGCGGCGAAGCAGGCACGGGACTCCGTCAATAAGCTCTCTGACCCGATCCCCGTTCCAGGCGGACCCCCGGGTGCGACGTACCGGGTGCTCGGCAATCCCTCGCTGACACAGATCGTTTACCTTTCCGTCGGTGTGGAAAACGCAAACCCAAGGGCAGGGAGGGATGACCCGGCAGGCAGAGGTGCCGGCCGACTTCTGGTGGGGCAGGTCTGGTTCAATGAAATGCGCCTGACATCGGTCGATGACACTCCGGGCTGGGCGTACCGGTTTGACACACAGCTGAAGCTCGCGGACATTGGCGCGGTGTCTTTGAACTACTCGAGGGTTGATCCGAATTTCCATACGCTGGAAGCGCGCTTTGGCTCCCGGCAGCTCTCGACGAATTGGGGTCTCAACACTTCGTTCCAGCTGGAGAAACTCCTCTCCGACGATTGGGCCGGGACCTCCATCCCCATTTCCTATTCGCACAACGAAGGCAAAATGACGCCGCGCTACAAGCCGAATTCCGACGTACTCGTGAGTGCTGCGGCCGACCAGCGAAGGAACAGGGTGCTGCAAAACGGCGGCACCGAGGAGGAAGCGCAAGCCGCGGCCGATAAGGAGATCCTCGAGTCGGAGACCATGAGGAGGACAGACACCTACGCGGCTCCGAATTTCCGGATCAACATCCCGTCGACCGCGTGGTACATTCGTGACACATTTAACAAGCTTACGTTCGGCTTCAGCTATACACGCTCGACGGAACACAGCCCTGCGCTCGTCGACCGCACTTCATGGTCCTGGAATGCGCGCATTGCCTACGCCCTGACGTTCCCGACGGACTACTACCTCCAGCCATTCACAAGTCTGTTCGAGGGGATCTGGCTGCTGGAAGAGTACAAGGACATGAAGATCTATTTCGCGCCGACGACATTCAACTGGGCGTTCAGCGCGGTACGGTCGCGTGACAGGTCATTGCAGCGAACCGTCGGGGCCCAGGAGATCATCTCCCGCAACTTCTCGGCGTCCCGCCAGGCAGGCTTCTCATGGAAGCTCACAGAGGGCGGCCTGATAAACCCCTCCGGTGACTACTCAGTGAGCGTGGAATCCAGCCTTCTCAACCTGGAACTCGATAAGTTCAAGCAGCAGCGTTCGTTTTCCCAGATCATGGGTGACATCTTCTTCGGCGATCACCTGATCGATTTCGGGGAGGATACGCGCTACAGCCAGCGGAACAATTTCGTCACCAAGCCGAACATCCCAAACATATTCAACATCAAACGCTTCCTTGACATCCAGGCGTCCTATGGGGTAGATTACAGCTGGCAAAATACCCTGACCCGCGGTGATCTCGGCAAGTCCGCCGGATACAATGCCAATATCAACTTATCACTGAACTTCCGGATGAAGCAACTCTTCGACCCGCTGTTCGAAAGCAAGCCTGCCGCCGGCGCTGTGCCCACCACCCCGTCGCGCGGGAGGAGAGGGAGCGGGGAAACCACGGAACAGGCCGGCACAACCGATACGACAGAAGTTGCGGATTCCACCGCGACGGGAGGGGGGCTGGACAAGGTACTCAAACAACTCGGAAATCTCGCCCGCATATTCATCAAGATCCCGCTGCTGGACTATGACAACGTGAACGTGTCGTTTACGCAGACCAACAGTTCGCAAAACAGCGGGGTGGTCGGAAGCGCAGGGTTCGTCAATTTCTGGGGGCGTTTGCCGTTCATTCAGGACGCGGACATCAAGTACGGCCCCTCCCGTCTGTACCAGCTTGGCCTCATCAGCGATCCCAGCGGCCGTCTGGTGAATTTCGGCGGACGCCCGAAGTTCCCATGGTTCGGCTGGGACGTCGAACCCGGACTCCGAGCACCGGGAGGCGTGCTCGTCAACTCCTTCCGGCAGAACAACAGACTGACGTTCAAAACCTCGCGAGCGCTCTGGGAAGGCGCGAGACTCGACCTCAACTGGAATGTCGGTTGGGCATACAACCGCACGGACAATATACAGACCGACTCCACCGTCGGCATCCCGACCCTATTGAACACGACCACTTCGGGGAGTGTCGACCGGTCGTTCCTGACCCTCCCAGACTTCCTGTTCTTGAGTTCGTTCAAAACGAGTCTTAAGGAAGTGAGCAAACGCTACGCCGAACTCAAATCCGACGCGTCGGACACCAAGAGTGACGAGGAGAAACTGAACCAGGCCTTCATCGAGGGCTTTGAAGCGCTGCCCTTCCTGCGGAAAGTATTCGGCGATTTCGCTCCCCGCGTGAACTGGAGCTTCCGCTGGGACGGCCTTGAGAAGATTCCGTTTTTTTCCAACTTCGTGACCCGGCTGTCGATGGACCATGCCTACAATTCCAACTATACCCGCCAGTATCAAAATCGCCCCGGCGGCGGAGGCGAACGGACCGATGGACAGCGGGTGATGTACGGGTTTGCACCGGTCGTGGGCCTGAATTTCACATTCAAGGAATTGTGGAAGGGCAACTTCGGCGCGAATATGCGCCTCAACAGCACAACTTCATACGACCTGACCACCTCCTCGCGGAATATCGTGGAGGCGTTTTCACAGGAACTCTCTGTCACGGCGTCCTATTCGCGGAGAGGATTCGAGATCCCCTTCTTCGGTCTGGCGCTGAATAACGATATCGACATCAGCTTCTCGTATTCGGTCACGAAGAACTCCCGCCTTACATACGACGTTTCAAAGCTGGATATCAATGTGGAGGGAACACCGCTGGAAGGCACGACCCGCACCGTCATGGAACCGCGCATTAAGTACGTGCTGAGCCAGCGTGTCACCGCATCGGTGTACTACCGGTACACCAGTATCGAACCCGACGATTCAGGATCTCGCATCCCGGGAAGCAAGACCAACGAGGCGGGGTTGGACATCCATATCTCGATTAACTAGAGGAGTGAAGAAGCGTATGGAAGAATCCAAGGGACGCATCCTCTGGGTCGACGACGAAATCGACTTGCTACGGTCTCACGTACGGTTGCTCGTGGAGCGGGGGTACACGGTGGAAACGGTCACGAACGGCGAAGATGCCGTGGGAATGGTGCGGCAGACCGCGTATGATCTGGTGTTCCTCGATGAAATGATGCCCGGCATGGGAGGGCTGCGGACTCTCCAGGAAATCAAGGAAATCCGTCCCGCGATGCCCGTCGTGATGATCACGAAGAACGAAGAGGAATCGCTGATGGAAGATGCCATCGGCGGCAAGATCAGCGACTACCTGACAAAACCCGTCAACCCGAGCCAGGTTCTGATGGCATGCAAGAAATTCCTGGAGGGAAGGAAGATCACGGGGGCGGCGCTGTCGAAGGACTACATCCGGGAATTCAACGAGATCTCCCTCACGCTGATGCAATCGCCGGGCTACGAAGAATGGATCGACATCTATTCCCGTCTCGTCGGCTGGGGATTGGAGTTCGATCGTCATCCTGAACTCGGCCTGCGACAGACGCTGCAGGACCAGCTGCGCGAGTGCAACCTCGCCTTCGGCAAATTCATCGAGCGCAATTACCGCGATTGGATGGAACAAACAGAGGGCCGGCCGGCACTCTCGCATGAGGTGGTGGACCGGTTTGTGATTCCCGAGCTGCAAACAGGCAAGTCGGTGATCTTCTTCGTGATCGACTGCATGCGACTGGATCAGTGGCTGGTCTTCGAAGAACTGCTCCACGAGTACTTCGAGATGTCACGCTGGTACTACTACAGCATCCTGCCGACGGCAACGCCGTACTCACGCAATGCGATCTTCAGCGGATCGTTTCCCGCAGATGTGGAAAAGCGGAACCCTGAACTGTGGGAAAAAGCGGAAGACGATGAGAGCAGCAGAAACCGCTACGAACGGCAATACCTGGAGAAACTGCTCGAACGCCGCCGGATCGTATTGAAACCCGAACCGAAGTACGTGAAGATCCTTGATCCCGAGTTCGGGCGGACCATCGAATCGACCATCAATTCCTATGCGGCGACACCCCTCACGTCGATCGTGGTGAACTTTGTGGATATGCTCGCGCACGGCCGGTCCGATTCGTCGCTGCTTAAGGAAATCGCGCCGGACGAATCGGCATACCGATCGTTGACGCGATCTTGGTTCGCGCACTCGTCGCTGTTCGGCATGCTCAAGACTCTGTCGCGAAACAAAAACGTCACGATCGTGCTGACGACCGACCATGGCAGTATCAGAAGCCTCCGAGGTTCGAAAGTGCTGGGCGACCGTGAAGCGTCCACTAACCTCCGCTACAAGTATGGGAGAAACCTGAAGGTTGATGAGAAAACTGCGATCTTCGTGAAGAATCCGGCGGACTTCAGACTGCCCGAACGGGGGGTTGCCGTGAACTATATCATCGCCAAGGAGGACTATTACTTCGT
>DAINBR010000123.1:0-8900 GCA_036732865.1 Bacteroidota bacterium
CGCTCTTCGCCCTGGGTGTTCTTGCGCTCACCACCATCGATCTGATCATCGTCATCCAGAAGGGGAACTTCATCTCACCCAAACCCCAGACAGCACTGGAACAGAAATTTCTGCCGGACGCGACCACCAAATTCCTGCAGGCTCAGCCGGGGCTGTTCCGCGTGCTGCCGCTGGGCGAGCTCTTCATGGACAATAGCTACGCCTACCACGGCCTCCAGTCAGTGGGAGGATACAGTCCTGCGAAGCTGAAGATCTATCAAACACTGCTTGATTCCTGTCTGTACCGTGGACCCGATCCCGGGTTTCCACTCAACATGAACATGGTAAACATGTTGAACACCGGTTTCATCATGGCGCAAGGCCGATTGCCTGAGGACCGTTTCACGCTCGTGAACTCGGACGAGTCGAAGCAGACTCTCACCTATGAGAATCCCCGCGCTCTCCCCCGGGCATTCTTCGTCAAAGAGGTCAAAGTGGCCGGAAACCAGACGGAAGTGTTTGAGACCATCAACTCGGCATCCTTCGATCCCGGCAGGACGGCCATACTGGAGGGCGTGGCCGGCATCCAGGTGGGCTCTCCCGACAGCGCGACCGTGGAAATCACGGAATACAGATCGCGGCACATTGCCATGAAGGCCTATACTTCGGCACCCGCGTTGATGGTGCTCAGCGAAGTGTATTATCCTGCAGGCTGGAAGGCGTTCATTGACGGCTCCGAGACGGAAATCTACAAAACCAACTCGATTTTGAGGTCGGTTGTCGTGCCCGCGGGCGCCCACGAAGTGGTTTTCAGCTTCGACCCGCCCATGTACACAGCAGGCTACCTGATCACGAACGTCGCCTGGGTGATCGCTCTTTTGTGTATTGCCTGGGGCATGTGGCGGACGCCGGCGATCCGGGGCTGGATGCAGAAACGCAAGTAGGACGTTGCCGTGGATTGCTTATCAGCAATGGCTTGTCTATATTTCCATGTTACATGGGCGGAACCATAGAGCACTTTTTTCAAGGAGAGCTTGACTCATGGCAGACATGTCGATGGATGCACTCGGGATGGTGGAGACCAAGGGGCTGGTTGGATCTATAGAAGCGGCTGACGCGATGGTCAAAGCCGCTCGCGTAACACTGATCGGCAAGGAAACCATCGGCGGTGGCTATGTGACCGTCATGGTGCGCGGTGATGTCGGTGCGGTGAAGGCGGCAACAGATGCCGGCGCAGCAGCGGCACAACGGGTTGGCGAGCTTGTGTCCGTACACATTATCCCGCGCCCGCACGTCGATGTGGAACTGATACTTCCGAAGCGGCCGGCGAAATAGCAGCAGTGTCCCTTCTTACTTATCATGCTTGATTACGCACTCGGATTGATCGAAACCCGCGGTCTTGTCGGCTCCATTGAGGCGGCCGACGTGATGGTGAAGACCGCAAACGTCAAGCTCATCGGCAAAGAAATTGTCCGCGATGGGCTTGTGACCGTCATGGTGATCGGCGAAGTCGCAGCCGTCAAAGCTGCCGTGGATGCCGGCGCCGCTGCGGCCGCGCGTGTCGGGAACCTCGTTTCGCAACACGTTATCCCCCGCCCGATAGATGAAATTGAAGAACTTCTCCCCGGCACACCATCCCAGGCGGGGAAGGAAGAAAAGGAAGAACCTGCGAAGGCAGCAACGGTGAAGCCGCCGGAGGCCAACCTCGCCCCCTCTGCATCCGGGACGACCGGCGATCTGCCCGCACTCGACGGCATGACTGTTCGTGCACTCCGTACCCTCGCCCGGCAGACCGGAGGATTGAGCATTCAGGGGAGAGAAATATCCCGGGCGAACAAGGATGATCTGATACGCGCGCTGCTGAACAGAAAAGTATGAACAGGCCCGGGAGCAGGGGGGCCGGAGTCCCGGCGCCAGATGCTGAGCCTCCCACCCAACCCCCAATCCTGTAACCCTGGACCCTACGATTCCGCTGCTCCATGAAACCCCGCCGCTTCCATATTGTCATCACCACCGCGGTTATCGGTACGTTTCTCTGGCTGGCTGTCAATCTTCGCGACCAGTATCAGGTCACGCTTGAGGCACCCCTCACGATCGATAACATTCCGGAAGGGATGGCGATCAGCACTCCGGTCCCGCAGTATCTCCAGCTGCGTATCCGCGGCGACGGCTGGCGCGTGGCCGCACTGCTCATCGGATCAATGCCGCACCTGCATATCCCGTTGGGTACCCTCTCACCCGAGAATCCGACGATTTCCATCAATGATATCCCCGACCGCATTCCGCTTGCCAGCGGCCTCCAGCTCATTGACATCAACCCCGATACAGTATCGATTGTTCTTGATCGCAAAGGCGGGAAGAGAGTGCCGGTGACCCCCGATGTCATGTTATCCTTTCGCGACGGCTATGGGCAGGTGGGACCGCTGATTGTTTCTCCGGACAGTGTTACCGTCTACGGCGCCGTGGCGGTTCTTGAGAAGATCACGGCATGGCGGACGGCTGCAGTGAGTTTTGACGATCTCAAGAATCCTCTCGAGCAGGATGTGAACATGGCAGGCAGCGTGGACCATCCGCTTGAGTTCTCTCCGGCTTCCGTAAGGATTCGACTGAACGTTCAGCCCTTTGCGGAGAAAGTGTTCAGCGGGCTGCCTGTGGACATTCGCGCGCTTCCTCCGAACAGCGACGTGATTTTTATTCCGCCGAAGGTGGAGATAGTTGCGCGCGGCGGCATTCGCCAGCTGGCAAACATCCTGCCCGTTGATTTTCAGGTATCGGTGGACTTCACCCAGATTCTCAAAGATACTACGGGATACATCGTTCCATCGGTTGTTTCGCCTTCGGGCGTGCAGGTTGTGGCACGACGGCCCGAGAAACTTCAGTACATCGTGAGAAAGCGGCTGTAGGCGTTCACGATCGAAGAGGATACTCCCATGAGACTCTGCATCAACATCGATCACATCGCCACGCTCCGCGAAGCGCGCGGGGGCGTCGAGCCGGATCCTGTCACCGCAGCCCAGATCTGTGAGTTAGCCGGTGCGGAAGGAATTGTGTGTCATTTGCGGGAAGACCGCCGCCATATCAACGACCGTGATCTCCGGTTATTGCGTGAGACCATCAAGACAAAGCTTGATCTGGAAATGGCGGCAACCGATGAAATCGTGAAGATTGCGATCGAAACAATTCCCGAACTCGTAACATTTGTTCCCGAACGCCGACAGGAATTGACCACCGAAGGCGGCCTCGACGTCCGCGGACACAAGCACCATCTCCGGGATGTCATCAGTGATATGCATCGTCACGATATCGAGGTCAGCCTCTTCATCGATCCGGTCCTTGAGCAGGTGGAGGCCGCACGCGAAGTGGAAGCGGACAAGATTGAAATCCATACGGGTGAATTTGCCGGCGCGCGGACAGAGCGGGAACAGCTGAATCTTCTTGAGGTTGTGCGGGAATCAGCCGGCCTTGCCCGTAAACTGGGCATGGGCGTCAACGCCGGACACGGACTGAACTATCTGAATGTGCAGCTGATGTGCGGGGTCGCCGACATTGAGGAGATGAGCATCGGCCATGCGGTCATCTCACGGGCCGTATTCGTAGGTCTCGATCGCGCGGTGCGCGAAATGCTCGCTCTGGTCCACTCCTAGGTGAGGTTTTTTTCCGCCTTGAACACAGCAAGAGCGGAACACACCAGAAGAACCCCCACGCCAATAAAGAACCAGGTGAAATCCTTCTCGGCATCGTACCAGAGTCCGGCCAGCACGGGCGCCGGCGCGGCGACGATATTGGCCGAAAAGAGCAGACCGTACACCTGGCCGACCCGTTCCGCACCCCACACACGTGTGACGGTTGCTGCATAAAGCACCAGGACCCCTCCGTAGTTCAATCCCGCGGCAACGGCCAGCAGAAGAAAACCTGCCTGCGACTGCAGCAACAGGGGTGAGGCAAGGAGCACGGTCGCCTGGGCGAGCAGATTTGCCCGGACGGCGGCACCGGCCGAAGTACGGTCAAAGAGCGCACCCCACGCCAGACGGCCGGCGGCATTGGCAACGGCGAACAACGACACACCAAGAACTCCGGTTGCAAGCCCTCCCGCGGGAAACAGCTCCTTCAGATTCGCGTTTACCGTGAAGCCCGCGGCAAGTGCCACGATCATCACGGCGTAGAGGAGCCGGAAATCCTTCTGGCGCAGGATATTCCTGTACGGGAGCAGCCCGGGAGCCTGTGAAGTGCCTTCACCGGGAAATTTCATGGAGAGCCCGGCGGTTGTCGCAATCAGGATGAACACAAAACCGAACATGCCGAACACGGCATAGGGAGAGAATCCCTCTATAGAGATCAACCTTCCGGCAATCTGGCTGATCAGTGCAGCTCCACCGCCGAACCCCGCTACCGCTATGCCGGTGACCAGACCCTTCTGGTTGGGAAACCATTGTACAAGCACTGCCAGAGGAACAACGTAGGCCAGCCCGACACCTATACCCGCCAGGAGACCGACGCCGAGCACGGTCATGACAAAGTGCTGGGAACCCAGTGATGCCAGCAGCCAGCCGGCGCCGAAGAGGAATCCGCCTGCTGCAGCACTGCGACCAGGTCCGAGCCGGGTCAAGGCGAAACCCGAGAAGATCACCGTCACGGGAAAAGCAAAGTAGAATACCGTAAAGGGCAACTGCACTGCAGCCTGCGACAGCCCCGTGAGGTCACGGAGGGGCCTGACGAACACCGACCACGAATACGTCGCACCGAGGCACAATTGCATGGCAACAGCGCCGAAAAGGATGACGTACCGTCTCATCGCACTTTCTCCCACACCCATGTTGCCAGTGTCTTCACCCACGCCCCGATGTGTATTGCCACAACCGCCGTTACGCTCCAGATCTCCCATGCCCACTCCCCCACGCCGTTCAAACCTTTGATCATCAGTGCGATGAGCGCGCCATGCAGGGCAAATGAAAATGTCGCGATGAAAATAGCGGAGTACATATATCCCCGTCTGGCAATGTCGGTTTGGGAAACCTCGCCCGTCCCGGAGGAGATGAAGGACCGCTTTGTCCAGGACTCCCGGATTTCCTCGATGGTGCTCCAGACGTGATAGCCGAATGTCACGCCGATCCAAACGTCGTACCAAGGAAACCAGTCGGACGGAACAAGCGGCCGTGCGACCACCGAAAGCGTAGTGAACAACGGAAGAATGTACGGTGCCAGCCCGATGCAGTCCGTGCCGAACTTGCCTCCGAAGCCCCCCTGATGAGACACGGTGCCGCCGCTCCGCTTGACCACGAAGCCGGTGACACGGCGGAAGAACATCAGCGCGACGACGGCATGGGTGAACTCGTGTTCGAACGTCTCAAGGACGGGAAAACGCCGGAGGACGAAATGGTCCAGCACGATGCCCAGGAAGGCACCAATGCCAAGGGGGAGGAGAACGGCCGGGATGTGGCTCAGGGAGACGACGTTCAGCGCAAACGCGGCGACCGCACCGGGCAGGAGAATGAGAAGAAGGGTACCGATGAGGAACCTCATGGTGCTGTCATCGCCCCATGGCGTGCCCGCAGGCAGCTAATAGGATGCCGCAGTTCATTGGGAGAGAGTTGCTACGGGTTAAGGCACCGCATGGCACGTTGCGGCACCGGACTAGAAGAGAATTTTGTCTATGTCTCTTCCGAGGAACGGGCCGTTCTTGATCTCCAGGATTCTGGTGTCATCCTCGAGAATCGTGTAGTCATGCCCGCCGTTCATCACTATGAGAATTTCCCCTTCACGCACCGTGAGGGTCTCGACCAGCGTCCGTTCTTCATCGAAGATGCGGACCGTCATCGAGCCTTTCACGACGACCACCACTTCGTGTGTCCGATTGATTTCTCTCTGCACCACGTTGTGCGCATGGGCCCGGAGCTGCTGGCCTTTGTCGTAGTGCCAGGTGCCCACCTGGAGGAATTCTTCGTTCCCGGAGTAGAATGCCAGACCTTTCTTGAAGGCTCCGGGCCGGACGTGGCGGGCAAGCACGAGCCCGTCTTTTACGATCTCCCTGACCTCCTCGTGGCAGTTGTTGTCGCCGGCCTGTTGTCTATTCACTGGTGTCAGAAAGGGGTCTTGAAGTGTTCGTTCATGCATTGTAGGCCTCGGTGCCTGTCACTGTGGGTGTCGCTGGATGCAGAATTCCGTGTGTACCGCAATATCACAAAATTCACCCTGTCGTGCTGTGATATGCGACAACCCGGCCGGCTATGCGTTCACGGTCGGCGTCGGTAACCCACCAGCCGCTGGGAATAAAGACCGCCTGCTCCGCGACTGTGTCCATCCCCGGAAGCCTTTTGCCGGTACTTTCCCGGAAGCATGTATATGTGTCGTTCCGGCGCCAGAGCCTGGTCGTCTGGATGCCGTCTGCAGCAAGTGCGCTCATCAGGCCTTCAGCATGAATAGTGCGGAAGCCATAGACCCACCAGGCAGGTTCACATCCCTCCGGAACCGTGATTCGTGTCAGTCCTTTTACGCCTGCAAATGCCTGCTGATAATATTTCGCGGTTGCGCGGGAACGATGGACGGCATTCAGCGCCTTATCGATGCACGAGAGTCCGACCGCTGCTGCAAGATCATTCATATGACATTTATAACCGGACTCTTCGATGTCGGACTTCATCTGGTGTTCGAGGCGGGTCATGCCCGGGGGAATGATCCGGCTTATGCCGAACCATTTCATTCTCTCCGCGCGAAGGTAGTTCCGCTCGACATTTGTGGCGGCGGGGTACCAGGATGGATCGGCCCCGATGAACCGCTGCGAGTTCACTGCGAGCGCACCGCCGTCACCTGTGGTGAGGTGCTTTATGGACTGGAATGAAAAGCACGCGTAGTCCCCCCAGTGGCTGATATGCCGCTTCTGATACATCGTCATGAAGCTGTGCGCGCCGTCGAGGATCAATCCAGGGGCATCCTTCGGGTAAGCGGACAGACCGTTGGGCGTAACGCCTCCTACACAGGTCAGGACAACGGCCTTCGTCGCAGGGGTCATGCTGTCATAGACGCTCTTCATGTCGGCGCAAAACGTGGCGGGGTCGATATCGCACCAGACGATGCGTGCACCGAGTGAGGCAATCGCGGCATTTGTTGCCACCATAGTGAATGGTGTGCTGACCACCTCGTCGCCGGGGCCGACGCCAAGAAGCCTCAACGCCATCGTGAGCCCGCTTGTGCAGCTGTTGATCGGTATAATGCGCTGGTGCTCGAAGAGCCGCTGCAGTTCGCCACGGAACCGGTCAACCATCGCGCGTTCACTGAGGACGCCTGAAGTGAGCACTTGTGCCACAAGGGGAAAATCTTCAAACGCATGGGCATTGAATACAGGGATCATTGCACTGGTTAAACCCGCGTATGTGATCGGTAGTCAAATAGTGATGTGTGTGGATGCACGCAGGGGGAAGGTTACAACCTTACACAAATATAGATGAATATGGGGTCATTCACAAGGGAAGGAAAAACCGGTAAATTGAGCGCTAATCGCTGCTTTCCTGTCGCCTGATCTCATCCCGCAGCCCCGCCGCCTTTTCGTAATCTTCCTTCTCTATGGCCTGCTTCAACTGCTGGTGCAGCTCTTCCAGGCGAGTCACCTTGGTTGTCTCCGCAGGTGTTCTGGGCTGCTTCGGGGCTTGTGCAGCCTGCTTCCCTTTCCCTTCTTCCTTCTTCTCGTCGTCTTCTTCCTCTTCCGGCACGAAGGCGGCTTCATCCATGACATTGGAAGAAACAAAGATCTGCGCACCGTAGCGGACGGCAAGGGCGATTGCATCGCTCGGGCGTGAATCGATCAGCTGATTGTCGATGTTCAGCTTCGCATAGAAGGTACCATCGCGCAGATCGTCAATCACCACGTCTGTCAGCTCGGCGCCGAACGAGCCAATAATGTTTTTCATCAGATCGTGTGTGAGCGGACGGGGAGGCTTGATCCCTTCCATCTCCAGCGCAATGGACTGTGCTTCCGCCTGGCCGATGATGATCGGGAGTCGACGGTTTCCCTCGACTTCCCGGAGGATCAGCGCATAGGCTCCGCCGGTCGCAGGGTTCGTCGAAAGTCCAAGTATGTCAACCAGCACTCGCTCCACGCCGCACTCCTTGAATCGCCAAACGCATTGTACTCTAAAAGCCCCTCAGAGTCAATATCACTTTCCGAGCACCTGTTTCAACTGAGCTGTCAGTTCGGGCAGGATCTCGAACACATCCCCGACAATACCGTAGTCCGCCATCTGCAGGATCGGAGCATTCTTATCTTTGTTGATCGCCACGATGTACTTTGATGACGACATCCCGGCCAGGTGCTGAATGGCCCCCGAGATGCCGCACGCGATATACAGCGAGGGCGACACGGTCTTGCCGGTCTGGCCGACCTGTTCGTCGTGCGGGCGCCAGCCGGCATCCACCACGGCACGTGACGCACCCACAGCCGCACCGAGCACTTCCGCCAGCGATTCGATCAGCGCAAAATGCTCCGGGGCCTTCAGGCCGCGTCCCCCGGATACGATAATGTCCGCTTCGGTAACATCGGGCCGTCCGACTGCAACGTCAACGCGTGTCACTACTGCGCCAAAGTCTTCCGGACCGAATGTGATCTCCGCTTTTTGCACCGGGGCATTTTCTCCGTCGACTTCCGCGGGAAAAACGTTGGGACGTAGAGTGAAGACTTTTACGGCGCTGGTAATTCGCACATCCAGCATCACTTTCCCGCCGTATGCCGGACGCGTCGCGATGATGTCGCGGTTCTCGATCCGGATTGCGATGCAATCAGACGCGAGTCCTGCGTTCAGTTTGACCGCAACACGTGGTGCGAGGTCCTTGCCCATCTGACTTGCCGACAGGAACAGCAATCCGGCTCCTTCTGCGGCGGCGACGGACGCGATGGCTTTCGCACACGCGGTACTGGAGTGGGCGGCAAGAGA
>DAINBR010000124.1:0-8871 GCA_036732865.1 Bacteroidota bacterium
GTGGATGTATCGCAACATTTCCGTCTCGGCATGATGAAGGTGAAAAACCGGGTGAGTCAGATAGGCCGAGGACCTCCGGTTGGTGCCGTGGTAGCCCGGTTGCAGTGATGCCGCGGCGCGCACGATACCGTGTTCGCCGTGGCGGCCACCGGAGAATATGGTGAGGATATCTCCCAGTTCTTTCTGGGTCGTCAGCTCATCCAGGGCGATGCACAGGCTGCCGTCATCAAAATACCGGAAGTTGTAGCCGTACGATTCGGCGTATTTGCGGATAGCGGTAAGGTGCGTTGTCGCCGGGGTGATGCGGAGCGTGTCAAAGTAGTCGACATGCTGCACGCGATGACCCTCTTCAGCCAGCGCGCGTGCTAGGGTCCGTGCTTGCTCATGAATTCTGGTGGCGATGCGTTTCAGCCCGTCCGGTCCGTGATAGACCGCGTACATGCCCGCCATGACTGCGAGGAGAACCTGGGCCGTGCAGATGTTCGATGTGGCTTTTTCACGGCGGATATGTTGCTCGCGTGTCTGGAGGGCCATCCGGAGTGCGGGCTGACCTTGAGCGTCGATCGACACGCCGATGATGCGTCCCGGCATGTGGCGCTTGAACGTGTCGCGTGTCGCCAAAAATGCCGCGTGCGGGCCGCCGTACCCCATGGGCACGCCAAAACGTTGCGTACAGCCGACCGTTGCATCCGCGCCGAACTCTCCCGGCGGCGTGACCAATGTCAATGCCAGCAAATCAGCGGCGACAACAACGTGTGCACCGGCGGCATGCGCTCTGTTGACCACCGCACGGTAGTCCCGCACGGCGCCATCGCTCGCCGGATATTGCAGCAAAAGGCCGAAGACCCCGTTACCAAGTGCATACGTTTCATGGTCGCCGACTTCGACGCGTATGCCGAGGTATTTCGCCCGGGTCTGCACGACGGCGATCGTTTGCGGGTGGCAATCGTGCGAAACAACAAAAATGCCGTTTGCGGGGTGTCCGCTGATAGCATGGAACATGGTCATCGCTTCCGCCGCGGCAGTTGACTCATCGAGCAACGACGCATTGGCAATTTCCATTCCCGTGAGATCGACAACCATCGTCTGAAAGTTGAGGAGCGCCTCCAGCCGGCCCTGGGCTATCTCCGCCTGGTAAGGTGTGTACGCCGTGTACCACCCGGGGTTTTCGAGGACATTCCGGAGGATCACCCCAGGGGTGATGGTGCCGTGGTAGCCCATGCCGATGAGAGACCGGCGGGGGGCATTCATGGCTGCCACGCGCCGGGCTTCTTGAAGAAACGCAGCCTCCGTCAGCGGGGCGCCGATGTTGAGTTGTGTCTTGCTGCGGATTGCGGGGGGAACCACTGAGCTGATGAACTCATCGAGAGTCCTCGATCCGACAACTGCGAGCATCCGGGCGACCGCTGCCGGATCCGGGCCGATGTGACGATTAACAAATCGCTCATGTGACTCAAAGGGTATCGACATGGTGTTCTTCGCAATTCATGGTTGGGGTCAGAAAGATACGCAGACGGCCACTTTTTTCCAAGTGAGGGGGGGCGAGTTCCTTCCGGCGAGCGATTTCACTATATTTCACGGGATTCCCTTTCCTAAAGTTAGGAAAGCACCGGGGGGCGCTGTGTGAAATCTGCGAATCCGAAATTTAAACTCACATCGACGATGGGCACACTATTTGAGCCTTAAGGAATACTTTCCACATCCAGGAGATTCGTCTGTGAAAAAGAACGTCAGGAAAATGCTCATGAAGAAACTCCAGGGAAGGGACTTTCTGTCCATTGATGATCTCTCGATCGCCGAGATCAAGGCTCTGCTCCGGCTCACCGCCGACATGAAAGCACATCCCAAGCGCTACCGCAAGGCGCTGGACGGGAAGATGATGGCGCTGATTTTTGAGAAGCCTTCCCTGCGCACACGAACAACATTCACCGTGGGCATCAAGCAACTGGGGGGCGATTCTCTCCTGCTCACACCGGCCGATATCAATCTGGGAAAGCGGGAGTCCGTCTTCGATGTGGCCAAAAACCTGGAACGCATGGTTGACGGCATCATGATCCGTACGTTCGGACATGACATCTGTGTGTCGCTTGCGGCTCACGCCGGCATTCCGGTGATCAACGGACTCACCGATCTGGAGCATCCCTGCCAGGCGATGGCCGATTTCTTTACGGTGACGGAGCATCACAAGAACCTCAAGAGCTTGAAGCTGAGTTACATCGGTGACGGGAACAACGTTGCGCATTCCCTTATGCTGCTGGGAGCCAAGCTCGGGACCACATTGTTCATCGGCACACCCGAGTCGCACAAACCGGATCCGAAAGTCCTTGAGCGCGCACTGATGATCGCGGCGGAGACGGGGGCCACGGTCACGTGGACAGCCGACCCGATTGAAGCAGCGCGGGATGCCGACATGATCTATACCGATACCTGGACGAGCATGGGGCAGGAAGCCGAGGTGGAAGGACGGCGCGGGATTTTTGCAGCGTATCAAGTCAACCGGGATCTCTTCTCACACGCGAAACCCGATGCGTTGTTCATGCACTGCCTTCCGGCACATCGCGGTGAGGAGGTCACTGACGATGTGATCGATTCGCCGAATTCCGTGGTATTCCAGGAGGCGGAGAACAGATTGCACGTGCAGAAGGCAATCATGTTCGAGTTGTTGCGGAACTAGAATGTCCAAACTCATCCTTGTGGCAGTCGGCGGCAACGCATTGATCCGCGCCGGCCAGAAGGGAACTGCGCAGGAGCAGTTCGAGAACGCGGTGGATACTGCGATCGCCATCGTGCACCTGATCAAGGCCGGGCACCGCGTTGTGTTGACACATGGCAACGGCCCGCAGGTGGGCGCCATGCTCACGCGCACCGAGTACGCCGCCGCCCATGCCTACCGGCTCCCTCTGGATTGCTGTGTGGCGGCGACACAGGGAGAGATTGGCTACGTGCTGCAATACGCCATGTGGCAGGCCATGCAGCAGGAAGGCCTCCGTGTGCCGGTGGTATCGCTGGTGACCCAGGTGCTCGTCGACAGCAAAGACCCCGCGTTCACGAACCCCACAAAACCCATCGGGCCATTCTATACACGAGAGGTGGCGGAACGGTACCGCGACCTGTTCAACTGGGCCATCGTTGAAGATTCATCACGGGGCTATCGCCGGGTTGTCTCTTCACCGGAACCGAAGGAGATCATTGAACTGGAAGCCATCAGGGCGTGCGTCGACCGCGGACTCGTTGTCATCGCCGGCGGCGGCGGCGGCATCCCGGTGTTCAACGATCACGATCTCTCCAAAGGAGTCGAGGCGGTGATCGACAAGGATCACACGTCGGCCATCCTGGCCTGGCAATTGGGAGCCGATGTTTTGGCAATCGCGACGGAAGTGGAAAAGGTCTGTCTGGATTTCAAGCGCCCCTCCCAACGCCCGGTCGACCGGCTCACCCTGGCGGAATGCGCGACACATATGAACGCAGGACAGTTCCCCCGGGGAAGCATGGGTCCAAAGATCCATGCGGCGATGGTCTTCGTCGAACGAGGGGGTAGCGAGGCAATCATCACTAATCACGAGCATCTTATTGACGCGATCCATGGTCACGGGGGTACGCATATCGTGCGGGGCGACGTGCTGACCTGACTCCCGGGCCGGTGAAACTGAAATCCGTAACTCGAAGCACTATTCCAAGCGGAGTGTACATATGCCAAGAAGACGCATTCTCATCATGGGCGCAGCAGGACGGGATTTTCATAACTTTAACACGCTGTATCGTAAGAACCGGAGCGTTGACGTTGTCGCCTTCACCGCGACCCAGATTCCGAACATTGCCGGCCGAAAGTACCCGGCCAAGCTGGCCGGCCCGCTGTATCCCAGAGGTATCTCCATTCATCCGGAATCCAACCTCGCGGTGCTGATTAAGAAACTGAGAGTGGAGCAGGTGGTCTTCTCGTATTCGGATGTCTCCTTCCAGTACGTGATGGGAAAGGCGGCGCTGGTGAGTGCCTGTGGCGCCGACTTCACGATCCTGGGTGCGGAGCGGACGATGATTCCCTCCCGCGTGCCGGTGATCGCCGTGGTGGCCGTCCGCACTGGTTCGGGCAAGAGTCAAACGTCGCGCCGTGTGTGCGGCTATCTGCGGAGCAAGGGCAAGCGTGTTGTGGCCGTGCGTCATCCCATGCCGTACGGAGACCTCGTGAAACAAAAAGTCCAACGGTATGCCTCCATCGAGGACCTGCGCACCCACCAATGCACGGTGGAAGAGATGGAAGAATACGAGCCGCATATCGTCGAAGGGACGGTGATTTACTCGGGCGTAGATTATGAAGCGATTTTGCGGCAGGCAGAAAAGGAAGCGGATGTCATTGTCTGGGACGGCGGCAACAACGATACCTCGTTCTACAAACCGGACCTTACGATTACCGTGGTGGACCCCCATCGTCCGGGGCACGAGGTCAGTTACCATCCCGGCGCGACTAATGTTCGACTGGCCGATGTCATCGTGGTGAACAAAGTGGATTCAGCCACCAAAGAAGGAATTGAAACGGTCGTTGCCCACGCATCGGCGGTAAATCCGTCGGCCACGTTGGTTTACGCCGCCTCGCCAATCACTGTGGATGATCCGTCGGTCATCACGGGGAAACGGGTGCTCGTCATTGAAGACGGTCCAACGCTTACGCACGGAGATATGCAATACGGCGCAGGAGTGCTTGCGGCACGACAGTACGGGGCATCCGAGGTTATTGATCCCCGCCCGTACGCTGTTCGATCCATTGCGGAGACCTTCAAAAAGTACCCGGCAACGGGAGCGCTGTTGCCCGCCATGGGGTACGGACGGGAGCAGATGAACGATCTTGAGGCCACCATCGAGCAGGTCCCGTGTGATGCGGTGATCATCGGGACACCGATCGATCTGCGCCGGGTAATCGCGATCCGGAAGCCCTCTGCCCGGGTTACGTACGCCCTTCAGGAAACCTCGAAGCCTGATCTCGCAGAGATTCTTGACGGGTTCATAGCCAAGCACCTTGCACGCCGCCGGCGGAAGAAATAGACGGCGGAAAGGGGTCAGACCCCTGCTGTCAGGAGTCTGACCCCTTTCCGCCCGTTGTTCTCCACTCCCAAAATCGTTATATTTTCGCATGACCCACCCAGAGCTTGTACTCATCCTTGATTACGGCTCCCAATATTCGCAGCTCATCGCCCGTCGCGTCAGGGAGCTCGGCGTCTACTCCGAACTACACCCATTCAATACCTCGCCGGAAAGTGTCAAGCGGCTCCGGCCCAAAGGCATCATTCTTTCCGGAAGCCCGCACAGCACCTATGAGAAGGGTGCGCCTCTTTCCTCGCCTGAGCTCTTCGACTTGGGGATACCGGTCCTCGGCATCTGCTACGGCCTGCAGCTCATGGGCCGTCAGCTGGGCGGGGTGGTGGACAAAGCCGCCCGGCGTGAATACGGGCAGGCGAGGTTTGTCATCGACGATTCTTCTGATCTTTTCTGGGGGTTCTCTCAGGGGGAGCGCATGGGCATGCCGGTTTGGATGAGCCATGGGGACCATCTGATATCCATGCCCGCAGGGTTTGAAGCCATCGGGCACACCGTCAATGCACCGATATGCGCAATCAGGAATGCTGCAAGGAAGATTTATGGCGTGCAATTCCATCCCGAGGTTGTCCATACACCGGGGGGCAGGGATGTATTGAAGAACTTCCTCTATCGCATCTGTGGTTGTCGCGGCGGTTGGAGCTCCGCCTCGTTCATCAATTCCGCGATTGATGATATTCGTGCCACGGTCGGGAAGGGGAAAGTCATCTGTGCGTTGAGCGGCGGTGTGGATTCTTCCGTCGCCGCCGTGTTGTTGCATAAGGCGCTGGGCAAGCAGCTCTTCTGCATCCACATCAACAACGGCTTGATGCGGCTGGGAGAATCGGAAGCGGTTGTTGCGACATTTCGCGACACTTTCCGTATGCATCTTGACTACGTCGACGCCTCGAAGCGCTTTCTCGCAGGACTTCGCGGTGTGACGAACCCCGAGCGAAAGCGCAAGATTATCGGCAGACTCTTCATTGAAGTCTTCGAGCAAAAGGCGCGGAGAATCGGCAATGTGGAATTTCTCGCGCAGGGGACCCTGTATCCCGATGTGATCGAATCCACGTCCTTCCGCGGACCGTCCGTCACGATCAAGTCGCATCACAATGTCGGCGGGCTTCCCAAGCGGATGAGGATGAAGCTGGTCGAGCCCTTCCGTGAACTATTCAAGGACGAAGTGCGGGAGGTCGGCACGGCGCTGGGTTTGCCCGAGGAATTGATCTGGCGGCATCCGTTCCCCGGTCCGGGGCTTGCGGTGCGCATTCTGGGGAGCGTCACACCTGAACGTATTGATCTCCTGCGTGCGGCGGAGGCCATTTTCGTCGAGGAGGTCAGGAAGGCGGGTTTGTACCGGACCATCTGGCAGGGGTTCGTGGTCCTCCTCCCGGTGAAATCTGTGGGGGTCATGGGTGACGGCCGCACTTACGAGAACGCCGTCGCTATCCGTGCGGTCAGCAGTGTGGATGGCATGACGGCAGATTGGTCGCGCCTGCCCCATGATGTTCTTGCGGCGATTTCCTCGCGCATCACGAATGAGGTGCGGGGGATCAACCGGGTTGTCTACGACATCAGCTCCAAGCCACCAGCGACGATCGAGTGGGAGTAGTCGTGCGCAAGTACTTCTCGTTTGTCAAGATTGAACACACCCTTTTCTCACTCCCGTTGATATTCTCCGGCATGCTTCTCGCGTCGTCCGGGGCGATTCCCGGTATCGGGATCATCGTGCTGGTTCTTGCCGCGGCAACCGGGGCACGAACGGTGGCATTTGCCTTGAACCGGATCATTGACCGGCATATCGATGCACGCAATCCGCGGACGGCGGCGCGCGACCTCCCAAGCGGCCGGATGATGCTGCAGGAAGCCATCGGTGTGCTGGCGGCAGGAGCCACCCTCTATTTCGGTGCCGCCTATCTCATCGATCCGTTCTGCTTCAGGATGTCGCCGATTCCGCTCGTGGTCTTCCTTATCTATCCCACCATGAAGCGGTACACCCCGCTCGCCCACTTCGGCGTCGGGATGGGTCTGGCAATGGGGCCCCTGGGCGGCTGGTTCGCGCTGTCGCCGTCGTTCAACCATCTGCTTACCCCCGCACTCCTCTCGTTGTTTACTCTTCTCTGGGTGGCGGGCTTCGACATCATTTATGCCACCCTCGACGAAGAGTTTGACCGCAAGGAGTCGCTGTATTCCTTCCCATCGCGTTTCGGCCGAGAGCGCGCACTCCGCTATTCCGGGTACCTGCATCTCGCGGCATTTGTTGTGCTCGTGATCCTCTTCTTCCAATCGGTCCTTTCCCTGCTGGCGCTTCCTCTCCTGCTCCTGACGGGCTTCCTGCTGTACGTCGAACAGAAGAAGGCGGACGATGTGGAGCTGGCGTTCTTCAAGATCAACGCGGTGGCGGGTTTTTCCGTTCTGGCAATGATTGGCGTAGGGGTCTGGCTATGAAACTCATCGTCGGTATCACGGGTTCTTCCGGAGCAGCGTACGCCCTGGATTTTCTCAGGAAGTGCACAGGGGATAAATTCCTTATCGTGTCGAAATGGGGCAAGGTCATCTTGCGGGATGAACTGCAGATGGGAGAGAGAGATCTCACGCCCTACGTTCGCCGGTCCTTCTCCGATGATGATCTCACTGCCCCCCCTGCGTCCGGTTCGAATCCGTTTGATGCTTTCGTCATCATTCCCGCCTCCACATCAACGATTGGGAAAATTGCGTCCGGCATGGGCGACACACTGATCACACGCACCGCGCAGGTGTGTCTGAAAGAGAGGATCAAGCTGGTCATCTGCGTCCGTGAGACGCCGATGTCGACGCTGGCGCTGGAGCAGTGTGCGCGACTTTCAGGTCATGGTGCGGTAATCATGCCGATTTCCCCACCGATGTATCACCTGCCGAAATCCGTGGACGAATATGTCGGCGCGTTCACGAACAAAGTGCTTGATCAAATCGGTGTGCACGCATCCCCCGGCTGGCGTGCGAAGGAGTTTGAGTGAACCCTGCCGCGTTCAGGACAATTGGTGATTTTGCCGGATACCTTGAAAGTGCCGGCGAACTGCAACGCGTGGCGTTCGAAGTTGATCCCGCCCTTGAGATTACGGCGATCGCACAGCGTGCGATCAGAGAACACAGGCCCGCGTTGTTGTTCGAGCGGGTGAAAGGTTCGCCCTATCCTGTTCTCATTAACGCTCTCGCCAGCGAAAAACGGTGTGAGCTTGCGTTGCAGAAGCATCCCGAACAGCTCGGGCTGGAGTTGATCCAGTTCATCGAGGAGATGCTCCCCCCGAAACCGGGAACGCTTGTCGCGCACCGGCGGTTTGCACGGCGATTTCTCTCAGCGCGGGTCCGGCGCGTCCGGGCGGGACTTGCCCAACAAGTAGTTGGTCCCCCCGATCTTGATCTGCTGCCCGTGCTGACCTGCTGTCCCGAAGACGGCGGGCGTTTCGTGACATTGCCCCAGGTCATCACGTACGATCCGCGGTCGGGCAAGCGCAACGTCGGCATGTACCGCATGCACGTCTTTGACAAGGCCACCACCGGCATGCACTGGCAAATTCAGAAGGGCGGTGGGTTCCATTTTGTGCAGGCGGAGAAGAGGGGAGAGCCGCTAGAGCTGGCGGTTGCCCTGGGTACCGACCCCGCGTTTCTGCTGGCGACTGTGGCGCCTCTGCCGGAGAATATCGACGAGGCGATGTTTGCAGGATTCCTGCGCGGTCGTCGAACGGAATTCACTCGGGGGCGCACGATCGGCATCGATGTCCCCGCTCATGCCGAGTTCATACTCGAGGGCGTGGTCCGCCCGGG
>DAINBR010000125.1:0-8868 GCA_036732865.1 Bacteroidota bacterium
ATAACCGGCGCGAAATCCAGCAGGTCATGTGGGACTACGTGGGCATCGTGCGTTCCGATCTCCGCCTCGGCCGGGCCTTGCGTCGCATGGAGCTGATTCAGAATGAAGTCGAAGACTTCTACAAGCGGACGAAAGTAACAGAAGGATTGATCGAACTCCGCAACCTTGCCCAGTGCGGTATGCTGGTCATCAAGTGCGCATTGCTGCGCAAGGAGAGCAGGGGATTGCACGTGACCACCGACTACCGCGGCAGGAACGATGCTGAGTTCCTCCGCGACACCATCCTCCCGTAACCCCGGAATACCCGTCAGGCACCGGAGACGACCGGCCGGGGCCCGGTTGACTCTGCGCGCCAGAATGGGTATATTTTTCCATGCTACGCGTCAGACGCACGCCTAATTCGGCACATAGCCAAGTCGAAAATGCTCTCTACCGGAAAACCACGCTCAGCAACGGCATACGGGTAGTGAGCGAGACGATTTCGCATGTCCGTTCCGTTTCCCTGGGAATCTGGGCCAACGTCGGCTCGCGCGACGAGGCGGGGCCTCAGAACGGCATCAGCCACTTCCTCGAACATATGGCGTTCAAAGGGACGCGCCATCGAAATGTTCGGGAGATTGCGCAGAGCCTCGAATCACTCGGTGGTTACCTCAACGCCTTCACAACAAAAGAGCAGACCTGCTATTACGCCCGGGTGCTGGACACGAACATCCATGAGGCGATGGATGTGCTTTCGGATATCATGCTGAACGCCACCTTCAAGCGGCGCGAGATGGAAAAAGAGAAGCTCGTGGTGATCGAGGAGCTGAAGAACGCCGAAGACGACCCCGAAGATATCATCCACGACTATTTTGAAAAAACCCTGTTTCCACGGCATTCGCTCGGGAACCCCGTCATCGGCACGGAAGCCAATGTGCGCGGCTTCCGCCAGGAGGACTTGAAGGCCCACGTGCGTGCGCACTATCGCCCGACCCAGATTGTCGTAGCGGCAGCGGGGAATGTGGACCACGATTTGCTGGCCCGCCTTGTCAACCGATATCTCGGGCATCTTCGCGGGGAGGATGAGCCCAATTCACGACAGCCCGCCTCAGGCGCTGCCAAATCGGAGAAAGTGAAAGAATACCAACGGCCGATTGCACAAGCGCACATTTGTCTCGGCACACTCTGCTTCAGCGTCAAACATCCGCATCGCTATCCCTTGATGGTGGCGAACACACTCCTGGGCGAAGGAATGAGTTCCCGCCTCTATCAGACCATACGGGAAAAGCATGGATTGGCTTACTCCGTCTATTCATTCGTAAGCCTGCTGAGCGATACAGGGGTGTTCGGCACCTATCTCGGCGCTGACAAGAAGAACGTCAAGGCCGCCGTTGAGCTCGTCTTCCATGAATTGGAAAAACTGAAGAAGACGCCCGTTTCACGCGCTGAACTCCAGCGAACGAAGGCTCAGATCAAGGGAACGCTCATGCTCGGCCTGGAAAACATGTCCGGCCGGATGACGCGTCTCGGCAGTGCCGAATTGTATCTCGAATCCTACATCTCACTCGACACCATACTGAAGAAAGTGGATGCCGTTACTCCGGATGAAATTCTGGAAGTCTCCAACGATGTATTTCATCAGGACCGTTTCTCGACAGTGGTTATCCGGCCATCCTAGACAATGAATGACGATGCTTACCATTCACGACATGAATCCAAACGTCCTGGAGGCGGAATACGCCGTCCGTGGACCTATCGTGCAGCGCGCTCAGGAACTCGAAGCACAGGGCAGGAAGATCATCTACTGCAACATCGGCAACCCCCAGGCCCTGAATCAGCGCCCGCTCCGGTACCTGCGGCAGGCCCTGAGCTTGCTGGAAAACCCCGACCTGCTTGACAACCCCTCCGTCGTTTCGTCCTACCCGCGGGATATCGTCGCGCGTGTCCGGGATATTCTGAAGAGACACCCCCACGGCACCGGCGCGTACACGCAGAGCCCGGGCATCCCGTTCGTCCGCCAGGCAGTGGCTGACTTCATTGCGCGCCGCGACGGAATTCCCGCCGACAAGGAGCACATCATCCTTACCGACGGGGCGAGCAAAGGCGTCCAGTCGGTGCTGCTCTCGTTGTTGACTGCACCCACGGATGGGGTCATGATTCCAATCCCACAGTATCCGCTTTACAGTGCGACCCTGGCCCTGTACGGCGGAGCGCTGATCGGGTACTATCTTGATGAAGACAACCGGTGGCAGCTGAATCACGATATCCTGACAGAAAGCATTGAACGCGCCGTCGCGCAGGGCGTGACGCCGAAAGGCATCGTCGTGATCAACCCGGGCAATCCCACAGGCGCTGTGCTGAGCCGGGAGAACATCGAGATGATTGTGCGCTTTGCCCGCACCCACCATCTGTCAATCATCGCCGACGAAGTCTACCAGGAGAATGTGTACGACGAGGCACTTCGCTTCAACTCCTTTGCGCGCGTGATGGCGGAAATGCGGGAGACGGGTGTCTCCCTGTTCAGCCTGCATTCTGTATCCAAGGGTTTTCTGGGTGAATGCGGACATCGGGGCGGGTACCTGGAACTCCGGAATATACCAGACGATGTCCTGGCCGAATTCATCAAATTGCAATCCATCAGTCTCTGTGCAAACGTCAGCGGTCAATTCGCCACGTATTTTATGGTAGCGCCTCCGCAGCCGGGCGATGAGAGCCACGACACCTATGTTCGCGAACGTGATGCGATACTGGCCGATTTGAAGACCAAGGCTGAAATCCTCGCCGCCGGGGTGAATGCAATCCCCGGCATGTCGATGGATATCCCCCAGGGAGCGATGTACGCGTTCGTGCGCTTCGCGCTGCCGGAAGAGGAGGGGGTCAATGTTTATAGGATGCCGCAGGCGGAGCGGCGTCAATATGAATCGGCGCGCGACTCCGATTATTGCCTGGCCCTCCTGGAGGAGACAGGGATCTGCGTCGTGCCGGGATCGGGCTTCGGCCAAAGGGCTGGCACGTTTCACTTCCGCACCACGTTCCTTCCTCCCCGCGATCAGATTGAAAGCCTCGTGGAACGGCTGAAGAACTTCCACATGAACTATGTCCGAGCACTGGAAAACGCGTGAAATGATCACCCTCACCATCGACGGCAAGTCGCTCGAAGCAACGGAAGGACGCACCATCATTGAAGTCGCGCGGGAGAACGGGATTGACATTCCGCATTTTTGCTGGCACCCGAAACTCTCCGTCTCGGGCAATTGCCGGATTTGCCTCGTGGAAGTCGAGAGGTCGCCAAAGCTCGTCATCGCATGCGCCACACAAATTGCCCAGGGGATGGTGGTGTACACCGGTTCTGAGCGCGTCATCGATGCGCGCAAAGCCGTCATGGAATTCCTGCTGATCAATCACCCGCTGGATTGCCCGATCTGCGACGAAGCGGGGGAATGCAAGCTGCAGGACTACGCATACTCGCACAGCATCGGGTACAGCCGTTTCGACGAAGACAAGGTACACAAGCCGAAACGAGTCGCCCTGGGTCCGCACGTGATGCTCGATGTTGAACGCTGCATCATGTGTTCCCGGTGTGTGCGTTTCTGCGATGAGATCGCACAGAAACCCCAGCTGACATTCACCAACCGTGGCGATGGCGTTGTGCTCACGACGTTCCCCGGCGAGCAGCTGGACAATCCGTACTCCATGAATGTGATTGACATCTGTCCCGTGGGCGCATTGACAAGCAGGGAATTTCGCTTTCGCGCGCGGGTCTGGGAGATGTCAGCGACGGAGACAATTTGCCCCGGGTGTTCACGTGGCTGCAATATGTACAGCTGGGTACGGAACAATGAAATCCTGCGCCAGACGCCGCGCTTCAACCCGGCAGTGAACGACCACTGGATGTGCGACCGCGGCAGATTGGAAACATTTCCCCCGGTAAACGCCGACTCCCGCATACGCTCCCCTCTCTCGCGCAGGGAAGGGGAACTGGTTGAAGTCGCTTGGGACGAAGCAATCGCCCGTGCCGCGTCGGAATTTCGTTCCTTCCACAAGAACGAAATCGGTGTCGTCGCCTCACCGAGCGCGACGAATGAAGATCTGTATCTCTTGCAGAAGTTCTCGCGTGAAGTCCTCGGGACGAAATATATCGCCACAGTGCCGCACATTGTGCCCGGCGACGAAGATCAGTTGCTCATACGCGCGGATAGGGCTTCCAACACACGCGGCCTTCTGTCGCTCGGCGTGGTCGAGTCATACGACCGCACTTCCCTGGCAGCCCTGGTGAAGCGGATTCAAGAAGGACACATCCGCGCACTCTATATTGTCGAAGAGAATATTTCGGCGATTGCGGAAGTCGCGGCTGTGATGGGCAAGCTGGATTTTGTCGTTGTCCATGCGAGCACGGAGAATGACACCACACGCCAGGCGGATCTGGTCTTCGCCGCGTCGACATTCGCCGAACGGAATGGCACCTATACGAACTTCGAGGGGCGCGTACAGCGTATTCGGCCGTCCGTTGCAACGCTGGATATCGACCGCTCGGTCGATGGATTTTCCATGAGCCGGCTCGACCGGGCCGGCACGGCATTCGACCGCTGGGGCAGGGGCCAGAAACGCGACGCCAGGCCGACATGGAGGATCATTGCTGGGATCGCTTCCGTGATGGGATTCAAGTACAAGTATCCGACAGCTGCCGACGTTTTCCATGAACTGGCATCCGTCGTCCCGGGATTCCACGGCATGGAATTCCGGACCATCGGCACTTCCGGAACTATGCTGAACGCTCCCAGGGAATCAACCGTGCACGCCTGACCCGGGCCTTTCGTAAGGAACACCGCATGGAATTTTTTATCATCTCGCTTATCAAGATTGCCATCGTGCTCCTGGTGATCCTGACCACTGTGGCGAATCTCGTCTATTTGGAACGCAAGGTGAGCGCGTTCATCCAGAATAGAATCGGTCCGAACCGGACAGGACCGTGGGGTCTTCTGCAGGCTCCAGCAGATGTGCTGAAGTTGTTCATGAAGGAAGATATCGTTCCGACGAAAGCCAACCACATCATCCACTCGCTCGCCCCGATCATCTCCATCACAGTGGCCTTGAGCACCTTTGCCGTGGTCCCCTTCGGCGACACCATCATGCTGTTCGGGCGTGAGATCAAGCTCATGATCGCGGATGTGAACATCGGGGTCCTCTACATTCTGGCGCTTACCTCTATGGGCGTGTATGGCATCACGTTGAGCGGCTGGTCGTCAAACAACAAGTATTCGCTGCTCGGAGGGTTGCGTTCATCAGGACAGCTGATAAGTTACGAACTCTCCATGGGCATGTCGATCGTGGGCGTGATCATGGTCGCCGGGACCCTCGAGCTTGACCGGATCGTGGAACTGCAGGCAGGCTTTGCGTGGAATGCATTGTTGACCCCGATTGGATTCATCACGTTCCTTGTGGCATCGTTTGCGGAAACCAACCGCCTCCCCTTCGACCTCCCGGAGGCGGAACCCGAGCTTGTCGGCGGGTACCATACCGAGTACAGCGGAATGAAGTTCGGGACCTTCTTCCTCGCCGAGTATGCGAACATGATCACATCCTCCGCGATCATTGTCACACTGTTCCTGGGGGGATGGCAATTTCCCTATCTTCAGACATTTGGTCTGTCGCCGTTGCTCACGAGCATCATTCAGGTGCTGACATTTGTCGTGAAGGTCGGCGCGACCCTCTTGTTCTATATGTGGATCCGGTGGACCATCCCCCGGTTCCGCTATGACCAGCTGATGAACCTGGGATGGAAGGTGATGCTGCCCATGGCTGTGCTGAATGTGGTCGTGACGGGCGCATGGTTGTGGATCGCGGGGAGATAGGCGGGTGTTCACAGAAACACCGCAAGAGAGTTTCTGAAAGACCGTTTGCATTATGGGCAAGACAGACACGAACAAGACCCGGCAAATCCGGCGACATGATCTGACGCCTCTTCAGCGCACGTACATTCCGGAGATCTTCAAGGGAATGATGCTCACTCTGAAGCAGGTGTTCCGTCCGAAGTTCACACGGCAATATCCCGAAGAACGGTGGAACCCGCCTCCTTCGTTCCGTGGCCGCCCGGTGCTGGTGGAGGAACAAGGGGTCGAGCGCTGCGTGGCCTGCGGGCTCTGCGCGCGGGTATGCCCGGCGTTGGCCATCGAAGTGCAGGCCGCGGAGACGGATCTCCCCAAGGAACGGTATCCGGTGCGGTTTGAGATCGATATGTTGCGCTGCATCTTCTGCGGCTTCTGTGAGGAAGTCTGCCCTGAAGAAGCAATCATCATGAGCGATGAGTACGAACTGACATTCCTCAACACCGAGGACGCGATATTCGGAAAAGACCGATTGCTGATGTCAACTGACAGGCTCAAAACCCGGCTGGAGTTCCTGCACCAGGCCCGCTAAGCTAGGGAAAAGCAGTCGCTTTGCCGAGCGACATCCGTTATGGAGACCTTCTGGCTCGAGATACTCGGCGTGCTCTTCATGATCCTCCTGGTCGGCTTCTTCTCCGCCGCGGAGGTGGCAGTCCTTTCATCCCGCAAGAGCCGCATGCAGGAACTTGCCGACGGCGGTGACCGCCGGGCCGCCATTATCGTCTCCTTCCAGCAAGACCCCGAACACTTTCTGGCGACCGTGCACGTCGGCGTGGTCTTTACGTTGATCGTCGCGTCGGGACTCGGGGGGATCATCGGCGTGGAGAAGCTCTCCCCGGCTTTCGAGCAGAGTTCCATCCCATGGCTCCACCAGGCGAGCCCCTGGCTTTCACTCGCAATTATCGCAGTCACCATCGGCGGGCTCGTGGTGGTATTCGGTGAGCTGGTGCCAAAATCCCTCGCACTGCGATCGGCGGAGCAGGTCGCCCTCAAGCTGGCATCCCCCATGGTGGTTTTCCGCTACCTCTTCCATTACCCCGCGCGGCTCCTGGGATTCGCCAGCAACGTCGTATTACGTCCGTTCAAAGACAGTACGACGTTCACCGAGTCGCGCATGTCGGAAGAAGAGTTCAAGTTGATGCTCGACGAGGGCACAAAGTCGGGAGTGATTGACAAGACTGAACAACGACTGATCAAGAGCATCTTCGAATTCACCGATACGACGGCAAAGGAAGTCATGGTGCCGCGCACGGATGTGATGGCCGTCGATGTAAATCTGTCGCGCGACAAATTAATCAAGATCGTCCTCGAAGAAGGGTACTCCCGGGTTCCGGTGTACCGGGATACCATTGACCATATTATCGGCATTATTTTTACGAAGGACCTTCTCAGCCTGCTGGAGTACGGCAACACCATTATCCTTCATGATATCCTCCGCCCCACGTACTTCGTACCCGACTCGATGCAGATCAGCGTGTTGATGCAGGAACTGCAGCAACGGAAGCTCCACATGGCGGTCGTGACCGACGAATTCGGCGGCACCGAAGGAATCGTTACCATGGAGGATATCCTGGAAGAGATCGTCGGCGAAATTCACGATGAGTACGACGAAGAGCTACGCGAATTCGTGCAGGCCGCCGACGGAAGCACGCTGGTGGACGCGCACGTATCCATCGGCGATTTCAACGAACGGTTCAAGGCCTCACTCCCTGAGAGCGTGGACTATGAAACGGTGAGTGGCTATCTCTGCAAACAGGCGGGCCGCATCCCGGAACTGAACGAAGAACTTGTCATCGGGCGGTGGCAATTCACCGTCTTCCGCAAAAGCCAGCGACGGATTCGACTCATCAAAGTAAAGCCGCGGCCGCAGGAATGACCACTCCTCCGGAAACCACCGTTTCCATCATCATTACTAGCTGGAACACCTGCGAACTGTTGGATGGGGCGCTGGATGCCGTCGGCCTTCATGCTCACGCACCGGCCATCGAAACGATTGTGATCGACAACGGGTCGACAGATGACAGTTCTGTGATGGTGGGGGAGAAGTATCCATGGGTGCGGCTCATCGCCAATACAGAGAACCTTGGTTTCGCGCGCGCCAACAACCAGGGGATCGCCGTGGCGCACGGCAAGAACGTGCTCTTTCTCGGGAGCGATACGATAGTGCAGCCGGGATCGGTGCAGACACTGGCCGCCTTTCTTGATGCGCACCCGGAGACGGGGGCGGCAAGCTGCCGGTTGATGAATCCCGATCACACCCCCCAGATGTCCTGCCGCCGCTTCCCACGACTCCGTGACGCCCTGGCAACCTATCTTTCTCTTCACTGGCTTGCACGGCGCTACACGATGAGAGGTTTCGATTTCTACCGGACGCAGTCTGTGGATCAACCCGCGGCGACCTGCCTGATGGTACGCCGCCGGCTTCTTGAAGACCTGCACGGATTCGATCCACGGTACACTATCCTGTACAACGACGTGGATTTGTGCGAGAGGATACGCGCACAAGGGTGGGAAATCTACTACGTCGCCGACGCCGAGATCATTCATTACGGGAGCATGACAACCCGTTCGGCCCCTCCGACCATCCGCCTCGAAATGTACAGGAACATCATTGCATACTTCCGCGCGCACAGGGGCCCGATTGCACAGTGGCTGCTCACGCCGGTGCTGGCCGTCCGCCTGTGGCTGTTGACGCGAAACGCGATTGCGCTGAAGTTGTTCCGCTCCGCCGTGGAGGAGAGGCAAGGATGATCGGCCGCGATATCCGTGACGGGGTCTTCAGGGACACACGAAACCTCTATACCGCGTACCCCCCGGACATTGTTTCCCGGCCGCACATCCGTTTCGTGCGCAAGTATGCCGGGAAGTCAATTCTGGATCTTGGATGCGCGACGGGCAATTACTGCGTGCACCTCACAGGGCTCGGGTATTCCATGGCAGGAGCCGACATTAACCCGGAGTATGTCCGGATTGCGCGCGATCGCGGAGTTGACGCCCGGGTGAT
>DAINBR010000126.1:0-6625 GCA_036732865.1 Bacteroidota bacterium
ACCTCCTGAAGATGGCAGATAAGCTCTTCAAGGGGAGCGACTTCGAGGGTGCAGAGCGATTAGTGCAGATGGCGATGGAGACGGATCCGCAAAACGCCTATGCCCTTGCGTACCAGGAGCGTGTGAAGTATGCCATCGCGCAGCGCGACGCTCAGCGTCAGGACACCGCAAAGGCGGGGAAACCAGGACCCCCTGAAAGCCCCGCCGCTGGTGATGGAACGAAGACTGCCGCTGCACCGCGACCGTCTCCCGAAGAGATCAAGAAAAAGCTCGAACAAGCTCAGAAAAAAATTGTGCAGGAACGGGCACGTACGGAGACTGCAGGTCAGGCGGTGGAGAAACCGTCCGCACCGGACACCGCAGTTGCTGAAAAGCCCGAGACGACTGAGCTGCGGAAAGAGCTCGAGGTGGCACTCCAGAATCACGCTGCACTGCAAACGCAGCTGACCGAAGTGCAAGGAGTTCTCGACTCCGAACGCGCACAGTGGAATGCCGAGCGGGATCGGTTGCCGGGTGAATGGGAGCACCGCCTGCAGGAAGAGCGTCAAGTGCTCGAACAGAAACGTGTCGAATCGGAAGCGCATCTGGAATCCGTCGCCAAAACCCTCCGCGCGCAACTGGAAGAAGGGATCCACGCGCGTGCGACCTTGCAACAGCAGGTCCACGAGATGCAGGCGCAGCTTGATCACAGCCGCTCCGCCTCGCAGGATGAGCTTACGACGGCACGAAATGTCCTGGAGGACCAGCTTCAGGATTTGCGTCAGGGACTGGAGCAGACCCGGGAGAACGCGCTTCAGGAACGGCAGCAATGGGAAACCGAACGCGCGCGGGAAATTGAAAGCACCGTTGCCGGTTGGCAACAACGGCTCGCCGAAGAACATCGCCTGGTGCAGGAAGGCGAAGACGCCGCACAGCGCATGAATGGGGAGATCGCCGCCCTGCGCAATGCGATCGAGGAAATCACACTTGGTCGTGATGCGGCCATGCGAAAGGCGGAAGAGCTCGAAGAAAAGCTGGCGGAAGCACAGCGGGTTCTTGAAGAGGAACGGAAGAGCTGGATCGAAGAACGTGACGGCGAACGGGCCGCGACGGAGACGCAATGGAGTCAGCGTCTCGCGGAAGAGGCGGGTCTCAGGGAAATGGTGGAAACCGATCTGCGTGGTCAACTGACTGCGATGACGGAAAAGTACGACACCTTGCTGGAAAGGCTGGACGGCCTGCAGCAGCAGCACGAGGAAGTCGTTGCACGCTTTGCTGAGGAGTCTCTACGTTGGGAAACCGATCGTGAGAGCCTCCAGCAGGGGATGCATGAGGAAGAAGAACGCAAGCTGGCCGATGAACGCCGTCGATTTGAGGAATTGCATGCGCAGCGTGTTGAAGCAGACCTTGACGCGTGGGAAACGCGCCTGAAGGAAGAGCGGCTCCAGTGGGAGAATGAGCACAAGGAAGCGGGGCGGGCGCTCCAGGCCCGTCACATCGCGGAGATGTCCGCCGTGAAAGAGCAATTGCAGAGTGCTGCTCAGTTGCGCACCCAGGAGGAATCGCAGGCCCTGCAGGATCTCCGGCGCAAGCTGGAACAGGAAGCCGGGCAACGGCTCGAAGCCGCATCCGCGAAGTTCCAGGAGGAGCGTCAACGGATGGAGCTGGAAATGCAGTCTCGCCTTGCTGCCGAGTCACACCGTCAGGAGGATCTGCGGCGCGAGCGGGATGAACTGGTGACCCAGCTTGACGGGCTTCGTGCGACATCGGAAACCGAGCGGCGGCGCATCGAAGAGGAACTCCAGAACCCGATTCTCACCGAGCGTGCGAGCGCCGCTGACGAAGTCCGGGAGCGGCTTGAAGCACGGCGCGACATTGAAGAGCAGCTGCGCAAGGAGTTTGAAGCGACACTGATGAGCCGTCTCAAGGAAGAACGAGAGCGTATCCAGCAGGAGTATCAGGACCGGATGGAAGGGGAGCGGACGCGCGTTGAATCCGAGCTCCGGGCCGCATTCGATGCCGAGGCCCAGCGGCGGAGTGACGAAGAGGCACGGCTGGCGCGCGAAGACCGGAAGGCGCACGAAGCGGAGGAGCAGGAGCGGCGGAAGGAGGAAGAAGCCCGCAAATATGAAGAGGCTGTGCGGCAGGCAATAGAAGAAGGCAGGCACAGGGCCCATCTCCGGAAAATCGCCTCTCATATTGAACAGGCCCAGACGCTCCTCACCAAGGCGCGGTTTGCACAGGCACTGGAAGAGGTGTCGCGCGTGTTCGCGCTTGACCCGTCCCATGAGGAAGCGCTGGCGCTGGAGCACACCATACGGTCCGCGCAAGTAGCGCATGAGCGCCGTAAGGAAAACGTGCACAAGCTGCAGGAAGAGCAAAGACGCCGGCTCGAGGAGGTGCAGAAACGCCAGAAGGAACAGGAGCAGAAAGAGCGGGTCCTGCAGAAGGAACGTGCCGCCAGAGAAGAAACCGCAGTCCAGCGCATCGCTCGGGCCGCGGAATACCGGCGGTTGGGAGCGCTCGACAGATCGCTGAACGAAGTCCAGGCGGTGTTGGCGATGGACCCCGGCAACAGCGAGGCGCAGGATATGGAGATCTCCATCCTCACACAGCTGAAAGGCCATATCGAAGTCCGCGCGGCTGTTGCCCGCCGGACCGAACAGGAGGAGTCTTCGAGCCTTGAAGAAGTCCCGCGCGAACTGGAAGACAGCGTCAGCCGGGACCATCTCCGCGAAGAGTCCACCCAGGTGTACCGCAACATGCTGAGACGGGCCTGGATGCAGGGCGTGCCGGGTCGCGACACGCGTGCCATGCTTGATGTCGCCAGGGTATCGCTTGGCATCAATGAGAATGAACACACTATACTGGAAAGCCAGGTGCAACTGGAAAGCTACCGGGAGGCGCTGGATATGGCACTGAAAGCATCGTTGCTCGATATCGGCGATGCCGATGCCATGGATGGCCTCCGGAGCCGGTTCGACGTGGAGGCACAGGCCCATGAGGCAATTCTCCAGTCTCTCCAGCGGCGTTCCTCGTGAATGGTGCGCCCATCCGCCATACTGTGACACTGACTCTCCGAAGCGCTCTCATGGTACCCTCCACAATGTTTGTTCTGAGCTGCACTGGTCTACCACCTGAAGGGAAATACGCACACTCATGAAACTGAATCGGATCGGAATACTCACGGGAGGAGGCGACTGCCCCGGATTGAATGCTGTCATCCGGAGCATTGCCAAGCCCGCCATGCGCCACTTCAATGCCCAGGTCATTGGAATCCTCGATGGCTATGAGGGAATGGTCGAAGGGCGGCACAGAGAGCTGAGTCCGCTGGATGTCACCGGCATCATCAACCAGGGAGGGACCATCCTTGGCACATCCAACAAAGGGGACCCCTTTCACTTTCCGATGGGAGAACGGAACAACGTCCGCATCATTGATGCGTCCCAGCAGGTGATCGATCACTACCGCGATATGAAGCTGGATGTGCTTATCACCATCGGAGGGGATGGCACGCAGATCATTGCGCACAAGCTGTCGAGCATGGGCTTGAACGTCATCGGGGTTCCCAAAACCATAGACAACGACCTCGACTCAACCGATATCACGTTCGGGCATGATTCGGCACGCGCGGTGGCCACGGAAGCCATAGACCGGCTGCAGACAACCGCCTCCGCCCACCACCGCGTCATCGTCCTGGAAACGATGGGTCGGTACGCGGGCTGGATTGCCCTCGGTGCAGGTCTCGCCGGCGGTGCGGATATCATACTGATCCCCGAGATCCCGTTTTCATGGGACAAGGTCTTTGACACCGTGCTCATGCGCAGCAAGGGCGCGAAGTTCAGCATTGTGTGCATTGCAGAGGGCGCGAAACCCTTGGGAGGCGAGATCTCCGTCAAGGAGATAGACATGAAACGCACCGATCCGGTGCGCCTCGGGGGAATCGGTGAAATGGTGGCTAAGCGCATCGAGGATGAGACCGGCGTGGAGACCCGCGTGACAGTACTGGGGCATCTCCAGCGCGGCGGGAGCCCCACGGCGTTCGATCGCATCCTTGCAACCAGATTCGGAGCCGCGGCGCTCCAAGCTGCATCGGCAGGAGAGTTCGGCGTCATGACCAGTCTGCGTCAAAATGACGTGATCACGGTTGCCTTGAAGGATGCCGTGGGACGTCAGCGCCTCGTACCGATCGATTCGCAACTGGTATTTGCCGCACGTGCGGTTGGAACCTGTTTGGGCGATTAATGGAGGGGTGCGCAGGTATGGTCACGGGAATTTGTCGTCATGCCAGTCCCGTGTTACTTCCAGCCAGATCAGCAGGCCTCTCCACGTTCCGTAAGGAGCGTAATACCGTTCGATGGTGCGATCGCTCGCCTTCCTCCCACGGGTATGGAGCGAGCACCATTTCTTCCTCACCCACGAATCCAGTCCCAGGTATTCATACCGTCCCACGAGCTTCAGGAGATTCCCCGCAGTATACGGTCCGATGCCCCGGATAGCGCACATCTCCGCAAAAAGGGCGGTTGTCGTGTGGGGGGATGTTCGCCAACCTTCAACATCCAGCTTGCCACCCGCGACCTTTTCCGCCAGCTCAAGAATTGCGCGTGAGCGGTATCCGGTGGAACAGTGCTTCCGGAGGTGTTGTTCGGTCGTGCCTGCCAGTGCAGCCGGATCCGGAAAGGCCACGTTGGTCCCGTCTGATGCGCCGAACCTTTCCATAAGGGCGCGTACCATGTAGGTGGTCAGTGCCCACGTGCAATTGGTGGTGCAAATCATCTTCACTGCGTCTTCGAACATGGTGGGTGCACGCAGCAATCTCCCTGCCCGAGAGTGCGCGATCCAGCGATAGCCCGGGTGCCGGCGGACTTCCCGGTGGAATGGTGACATGTCCTCATCCAGCCGCAGTATTGTTCTGATGTGGCGTGTGAGCTCCACTCGTTCCTTTGCGGACACATGCAGGGTAGGGGACAGCGTACAGCTCACCGACCGCACTTTTCCCGAGAGTGTGCCTGCAACGATCCGCCCTGACGAGAGGACAAAAACCCGGGAGAGCGTTCTGGCATCACGGTCCAACTGAAAAGGGGCGAGATCACTCCACCCATGACTGAATGCGGTGGACCAGAAATCAAAATCTTTCGGTGTGGATAAGCGGATTGCGGGATGCGCCATCAGTGCTCGAGGAGGGACTTGATTTGTCACGGTCGTTCGCCCGCTCCGAACACCTCCCACTGGTAAACTGTCCGACTCCTGAGGATTCCGGCCATCCACTTGAACTGGGGGTGTTCGCGGAGGAACGCCTTCGCATCGAACGGTGTCCCGCATGCCGAGCCCCACCGCGCGGAGAATGTCATGGCCTTTGCCATCTGGGAGTCAACGACTTTGCCGTCAACCGTTCCTCCTGGTTCAAACGGGGGGTCCATCGTTGAATCGCGATCCGAATGATCGCAAAGGACCCGTCCATTCTTCACTGTGCGGTGCAGATACGGGTCGTAGTGATCTGATTCGAACTGTTTTGCCAGATCGACGGTGATGCGTCCGCGGTATTCTTGCATGAGTTGCTCCCAGCGCACCCTGCGGGCGACGCCGGACCGGCGGATGTCGGTCTCGTGGAGGTCAGTCTCAAACCTCAGGATCTTCATGTTCTCGGGGACGTTGGATCCCGTGTAATAGCCGTCCCGGGTCCGTTCCAGACTCTCATGTTTCAACCCGAGCTCCAGGCGTGCGATCTCCCCCGTCTTCGTGTCCCCCAGCAGCCATGCGTTCGCATAGCCTCCGTTGTTTCCCTGCGTCATGATGCTGCACCATTGGCCGATACTGTCGGCATCCTGTGTCGCCCGGCGCATGCGGCAGAATTCCGGGATACCGCGCTCATCGAACCCGCTGTATCCCCCGATCGTCGTTTCGGACCCAACGAGGCCAGCGTCGGTAATAAAGAAGTCGGAGCCGCTGTGAATCCACCCGGGGCAGGTCTGCATCAGCATGCGGTGTCCGGTTGAGGGGTGAATATCGATGATCACATTCACGAATCCGTCGGCGTAGCCGGTCATCGTGTTGTGTCCGAGCACAATCCCACCGTCGGCAGTCATGCTTCCTGTGGCGATGAAGCTCGAACAGGATTCCTTGGATCGTGAGGGAGACGCCGAGCCCATGGACTTCTTCTGTTCGGGCCACCAGTATCCGGCCACTTCGATGTAGGCATTGTAGACGATCATATCGGCGCGTGACACCGTGACATTAGCCGAGGTAAGCCCTTCCACGAGACCGTCGATTTCCGCGAGTATCTCCGTGTCAATGCGAGGCAGCAGAAATGGCGTTGTCCTTGTCACGAGCCAGTCCCACGTCATCCCGCTCTCGTATTCCCACACGATGCGTTGCGTCCTCAGGGCATCGGCGATCTCACGGGCAAGGAGCGCACCGTGTTGAAAACCCCTGGCGCGCGCATCGCCCTCCACATGGATATAGATCCATCCGCCCTTCTCGAACTTCCATGCGTGCGAGACCCATTCGGTCCGGACATCGTCTGCCACGGGCGTGGGAACCGGCGGCACAGCGGGGGGGCTGGGAGAGCATCCGGCAATGAAACCAAGCAGGAACACCATCATGACACAGCGGGCCGTCATTGGATGCCTCCGTGTGACGAGTTGAA
>DAINBR010000126.1:6635-8851 GCA_036732865.1 Bacteroidota bacterium
AAGTGTGAAAGCAGCGTCTCGTTGGTGGGATACCGTTCAAGCAGTTTCAAGACCGCGCGCATGGCCTCCCGCGGGTGCATCCGGCTGATGGCGCGCCGCAACTCCTGGTGAACATACACTGCGGAGCCGAAGAGGAGTTCTTCGCGTCGCGTGCCTGACATTCCGAGGTTGACGGCAGGAAAGATGCGTTCATCCGCGAGTTCACGGTTCAGGACCAGCTCCATGTTGCCCGTTCCCTTGAATTCCTGGAAGATCAGTTCATCCATGCGGGAATTCGTTTCGACGAGGGCCGTGGCGATGATGGTGAGCGAGCCCCGCCCTTCGATTTTCCGCGCTGCCCCGAAGATCCGCTTGGGAATCTCCAGTGCGCGGATGTCCACACCGCCGCTCATCGTCCGGCCGCTGCCGCGCTGATGCAAATTGAATGCACGGCCAAGGCGGGTGAGGGAATCCAGAAGGAGAACGACGTCATTTCCGATTTCGACTTTTCGCTTGGCATATTCTAGCACCAGCTGCGCAAGGTGGACATGCGTTCCACGTTCGCTGTCGCTTGAGCTGGCGAATACCTCCCCCTTAATCGACCGGCGCATGTCGGTCACCTCTTCCGGGCGCTCGTCGATCAACAGCACCACCAGCTCGATGTTCGGGTGGTTCCGGCTGATGGCGTGAGCCAGCTGTTGCAGCAACATGGTCTTTCCGGCCTTGGGCGGAGATACGATGAGCGCGCGCTGCCCCTTGCCCACGGGACAGAAGAGATCCACGATTCTCATCGGACCCGCACCGAGTCTGCCCGGCGTGGAATCATCCGTCCCTTCGAGACGGATCCACTCATAGGGAGACACCACCTCGTAAGAGGAAAACTCCTTCACGACGGCCCAGCGGTCGGGAGCGATCCCGTTGACCGCGTGCAAGGTCTCCATGACCGGGCTTGGTCCCTGCCCTCGCCGGGCGATACCTTCCAGGAGGACACCTGACCGCAGGTGGTTGTCGCGGACCTGTCGTGCGGTTACGTGCGTGTCGCCTGCGTTCCTCTGCATCGACATGGTGATCGGACGTACCGCTCCTTCTCCTCGTTCGCCGATTTCCAGGATCCCAGAGAATGTGACGGTGGCAGGACCCAGCGGTTTGTGACGCTGATGGGGTGTATGCGGAACCATATCAGATGGCCGGCGGCTGCATGCCGTAGGATGACCATTCTTCCCTGGTCGGGCCATACACCCCGGGGACGCTGAGCCCCAGAAGGCGCATGACAACAATCATCTGTGCCCGGTGATGGATCTGGTGATGGACAAGAACCTGAAGTGTCATTCCACGGGGCCATTTCTCACCGTACATGTCGTCCTCCACAAGCAGATCCTTGTCCGTCCAGTCCTTTTTTACCTGCTCGAGGATCGAGATCGCGGATGCATTGTAGGCGTCGAAGATTTCCTTTGCGGTATTTGGAATCGGCGCTTTGTCGTCAGGGCCGGCCAGCGTCAATCCCGTCCGTCCGGCCATTTCGGGGATGGATGTGACAATATGCCATGCCAGACGGCCGAGCGTGCGGATGTCGGCGTGAACGGGCTGTCCCAGCGATTGTGTGGTGACGTGCTTGAGGATTTTCTGCGTGGCCTCAAGCTCCGTCTGCCACACGCGATCGAAATCTGCAATCGTGCGAATCATCTTGTACTCCAAGGCTAGTAAGGACGCAGGAACCGGATTCGTTGCTGAAAGGGTGCTCTAGAAGATAGCAGGATAGGCAATCGATATCAACAGAGAGACCGCAAGAGAATTCCTGTCCGCGGGTCTCAGGATGCAGTATGGGTATCACCCGGTCCCTTTTGTTGCCTGCTCCAGTCGATGAACACCTTTCGCGCCACGGGCTGGCAGGTCGGACAGAAGAAGACGTCGTAACCGCGGACTCCTTCCCGTCGAATCGTTGTTCCGCAGCGGGGGCAAGGTTGTCCCTGGCGGTTGCGGACTTTCATGTGATCCCGGACTTTGCTGTGGATTGGCTGTCCGGATTCCGCGACGAAGTCAATTCCGCGCTGCAGCACGGTCCTGATGGCACGGTACAGGGCCAGAAGATCATCGCCCGCAAGGGAAGCGACGAGGGTCTTCGGGTGGATCTTTGCCTCAAAGAGGATTTCATCGGCATACGCATTACCGATACTGCTCAGTGCGGTGTGATCGTTGATAAAGACACGCACCTGCTTGCGGGAGTGCTTTGCGGCAAG
>DAINBR010000127.1:0-8816 GCA_036732865.1 Bacteroidota bacterium
CAGCGCGAAGAAACGCTTCAAGCTGAATGCGTCGGGCAAACTCAAACGTGCTGCAGCCTACCGCAGCCACATCCTGACATCCAAGAGCCGCAAGCGGAAAAGAAAGCTCCGCAGGGCGCACACGGTGGCAAAGCAGGATGACCACGCCGTGCGACGGATGCTGAATGTCTGAGGCAACGCCCAGACATGCGGTAACCGCTCTCCGGTACTTCACTCACACATCAAGGAACAAGTGCAACTATGCCACGCTCGCAGAACAAAGTTGCCTCCCACCGCCGTCGCAAGAGAATTCTCGGACAAGCGAAAGGCTACTGGGGCGCGAGAAGCAAGGTCATTACTATCGCGAAGCATCACGTCGATAAAGGCATGCAGTACGCCTACCGTGATCGCAAGGCGAAGAAACGGACCTTCCGTCAGCTCTGGATTGCGCGCATCAATGCGGCGGCCAAGCTGAACGGGACGACTTACTCCCGCGTTATCGCAGGGCTGAACAAGAAAGAAATCGACATCAACCGGAAGATTCTGGCGGAACTCGCGGTGAGTAATCCCGCAGCGTTTGCCGAAGTGGTGAAGTTCGCCCTCTCTTGAGTCTTTACGCCCTTCGTGCGCGCGGAACTCGTTAACTCCACCTGTGCTCCGCTGCGCATGAAGGGCTTCATCTCCCTCACAGGGGTCTCCCATGCTTGAGAAAATTGCCGCCCTCAGGCGGCAGGCGGAGGAGGACCTGGCTGCCGCACAGGACGGGGCAGCACTCGAAGCCTTCCGCATCTCGTATCTAGCCCGGAAAGGGAAAATCGCCGAGCTATTCGATGCCCTCCGCACCGTTGCCGCGGAAGAAAAGCCCGCCCTCGGAAAACACCTCAATGCGCTCCGTACCGAAGTCCAGGCCCATTTTGATCAACGCCTCTCCGGTGCACAGGAGGTCCGTCAAACCGCGAAAGCGCCCGATCTCACCCTGCCGGGACGAGGCCAGTTCGTCGGGTCCAAGCATCTTCTGACACAGGTGCTGGACGAGATCAAATCGGTCTTCGTCTCCATGGGATTCGGCATCGCCGACGGTCCTGAAATCGAGGACGATTACCACAACTTCGGGGCTCTGAATTTTCCCCCGGACCACCCCGCGCGCGATATGCAGGACACGTTTTTCCTGAGCCCGCAGGCGCTTTTGCGGACACATACGTCACCCGTCCAGGTCCGCGTGATGGAACAATTCCCCCCGCCGGTGCGCGTGATCATGCCGGGCAAAGTCTATCGGAACGAGGCCATCAGTTCTCGCAGCTACTGCCTGTTCCACCAGGTGGAAGGACTGCACGTCGACAAAGGTGTCACCTTTAGCGACCTGAAGGGTACGCTCATCTCGTTCATCAAACAGTTTTACGGGAGCGGCCTGAAGTATATGTTCCGGCCGACATTCTTCCCGTTCACGGAACCGAGCGCGGATATTTATATCACCTGCTTCCTGTGCGGCGGCAAGGGATGCCGGCTCTGCAAACAAACCGGCTGGCTGGAAATTCTCGGCTGCGGCATGGTGGATCCGAATGTTTTCCGCTCCGTGGGATATGATTCCGAAAAATACACCGGCTATGCCTTCGGCATGGGCATCGAACGAATCGCCCTGCTGCGCTACGGCATTGACGACATCCGGCTTTTCTTTGAAAACGACATGCGATTCCTGAATCAGTTCTGACCATGCACATCGTCCAAAGTTGGCTCAAACACTATACCGACGTCCCCTATGCTCCGCAGGAGCTGGCGGACCGGTTGACCATGCTCGGCCTCGAGTTCGAGGCCATCACCGCTCCAGGCGACAAGTACAAAGGCTTCGTGGTGGGCGAAGTGCTCGCGGCCGAGCGCCATCCCAACGCGGATCGTCTGACGGTCTGCCGTGTCAATGTCGGGAAGGAAGCCCTCCAGATTGTGTGCGGTGCGCCCAATGTGGCGGCGGGCCAGAAGGTGGCGGTCGGACTCGTCGGCGCCACGGTGCCGCGGAACCAGCACGATGCCGGCGGTCCTCCGTTTGTTTTGCAGAAGGTGAAGCTGCGGGGAGTTGAGTCGTTCGGCATGATCTGTTCCGCATTCGAGCTTGACCTCGGCAAGGATGCCGACGGTATCCTCGTCCTCGACGCGAAGGCAAAGGTCGGTCAGGCCCTGGCAAAACACCTCGGTGTGGACGACGTCGTCTACGATATCGAGATCACGCCGAACCGTCCCGACTGGCTGAGCCATCTCGGCTTCGCGCGTGAAGTGCGCGTGCTCACCGGCAATCCGGTGAAGATGCCGTCGGTGCACCTCAAGGAGGGGAAGGAGCCGATCCGTAAATATCTGCATGTAATCGTGATGGACAGGAAGAACTGTCCCCGGTTCGCCGCACGCATGATCCGTGGCGTCACGATTAAACCTTCGCCTCCCTGGCTGCAAAATTGGCTGAAGCTTGCGGGGCTCCGTCCGCGCAACAATGTCGTCGACATCACAAACTTCGTGATGCTGGAATCGGGACACCCGATGCACGCGTTCGACTATGCGTTGCTCGAGGGACAGCGTCTCGTGATCCGGCAGGCGGGGGAGGGGCTCCGCTTCCGCACGCTGGATGGTCTGGACCGTGTAATGCCCGCCGCTGCGGTCATGGTCTGCGATGGGAAGAAACCAGTGTCCATAGCCGGAGTGATGGGAGGAGAGAATTCTGAAATCCGTGACACAACCGTCGACGTGGTGCTCGAGAGCGCATACTGGAACCCATCGAGCATCAGGCGCACGGCAAAGTCGCTGGGGATAAGCACTGATGCGTCTCAACGCTTCGAACGGGGGGCCGACCCGAATGGCGTGCCGTATGCTTTGGAGCGAGCGGCGGCGCTCGTCATGGAGCTTGCGGGTGGCACGCTCCTGAAGGGCGACATAGACGTCTATCCGAAGCCGGTGAAGGAACGTCTCGTGACGCTGCGGCCAGCACGCGCCAACTCGCTCATCGGTATCAGCCAGCCAGTCCCCGCCATGGTCCGTTCGCTTCGCCGGGTCGGTCTGCGGCCCGTGAAACAGACGAAGGAGACGGTGACCTTTGCGGTACCGACATTCCGGGTTGACCTCGAACGGGAGATCGATCTCATCGAGGAGGTCGCACGTGTGTACGGGTACAACAACATCGAAGACAAGACCCGCACGAGCGTGGATTTTAACCAGCCGTTCCCGCGGGTCGCCCCGGCGGATCCCATCCGTACGCATCTTATCGCGATGGGATTGCACGAGGTGATCACGAACTCCATGCACGACGAAAAGCGCGCCCGCCTGAGCGGGGCGGAACCCGTTGCAATACTGAACCCACAGAATCAGGACATGGGATTTCTGCGCACCAGCCTGATGCCGGGGATGCTGGACGTCGTGACGCGCAACGTCAATGTCAATATCCCTGACCTCCGGCTGTTCGAGATTGGGCACGTTTTTTGTAAAGATTTCACTGAAAAACCCAAGATTGTTGAGGATTTTCTGGAAGAAGAGCGGATAGGGGTGCTCCTGACCGGTGCGGGAAGTGCCGGCCACTGGAGCGAAAAGAAGCGCGCGGGTGACATATTTGACCTCAAGGGAATACTCGAGGGTTTGCTTGAAGTATTTGCTCTTGACAAATGCCGCGTAATTTCTTATCCTACCGCCAGCGGTTTAACTGAAAGCACCCTAGCCATTGAAATTGCTGACAGTTACGCCGGATATGCAGGAGCTGTTCGGGCAGACGTCTTAAAGTTCTTTGGTATCGAGCAAGATGTTTTCGTTGCGGAGATATCTCTGGCGAGTCTTGTGGGACGCCGCGCGATGAAATACCGCGCGCTTCCACGGTATCCCAGAGTGCGGCGGGATGTCGCATTCGGTGTTGCCGAAAACACGAGTGCCGGGTCGGTGCTTGATGTTATCCGAAAGGCCGCGGGAGAACTTCTTGCATCCGTGGAAGTGTTCGATGTATACCAGGGACCCAATGTCCCCGCGGGCGTGAAGAGCATCGCCCTTGCATTAGAACTCATGTCACGGGAGAAGACGTTAGCCGAGGCCGATATTGAGGCGGTAATGCAGCGTGTGGTCGGCGCAGTGGAGAAGGAGTGCGGTGGGACGCTGCGCGCGGCGTACAGTAGCACTCAACAGCCACTACAACAACAGCGACAGCTTGGAAAACTCAACCGGCACAACGCCATCTGAAGCTTCGGGAGATGTTCGGTCGGTAGAGATCGCGCTGAAGTCACTCTGGGAAAGAGTGAGGAGGGCGGGCGATCTCATCCAGCAGTTGCGTGAGGAGAGGCAGGCTCTTCACACGCAGGTAGAGCAGTTGCGCGCGGAAGTGCGTCATCTGCAGACTGAGCTTTCGCGCAAAGAACAACTCCTTGGGTCCATGTCGCAGTCCCATGAGGGAGATGGGACAAGGGCCTTTGGCAATGGTGAACGCGAGGCGCTCGCGCAGAAGGTCAAGGACCTTTTGGCGAGAATCGACGCGTATCTGTGAAGCGGCTGACGACGTTCGACGATAACCATGGATAAAAAAAGTATCAAAGTCCGGATTTTCGGTTCGGAGTACCCGCTGCGGGGCGAGAGTGAGGACTTCACTCGCCGCGTGGCCACGTACGTGGATGAAATGATTACGAGCATCCATGACAAGATCCCCGAACAACCGACCCTGACAGTCGCGGTACTTACCGCGCTGAACATAACGGAGGAGCTGTTCAAAGAGCGCGACCGATCAGGCACTGTTGCCGCGCTGTTCGAGGATGAGCTTGTTAAGATGTCCGAGCATCTGGAAACATGCATGCGGTCCGAGTGACTGTTCTTTCATAATGTCGTCGACATATTGACCTACGGATTATATCCGCACCGTCAACCGCTTCACTTACACAAATAAAGAACCAACAGTGTAATCATGGGAGCCCGGCTCGCGGGCGTCGATTACATGCCTCATCCCTGATGTTTGGGATTCTTGCGATGACTTCCGCCCTGCGCGGAACGAGCGAGAGGGTGGAAGTAAAAGACGCCTCGGCAGGTACCCACTGTGAATGGAAGGGTTCTTTTATGTGCCTTCCTGAAGGGTTGACGCAGTGCGGATTTTTTTTGCCTTCATTCTGTGACCTGTCTTTGACAATTGGGAGGTGGTATGGAACTTAGTGTGTGGCCGCCCGTGATTCTCTTGGTGGCTGCGGTCCTCGGTTTCTCCATTGGCTGGGCGGTGACAAAACGGATGTCCCGCACCCGGATCGCGACAGCAAAGGATGCGGCGAAGAAACTCCTTGATGACGCCGCAAAAGAATCCGATACGTTGAAACGGGAGAAATTACTTGAAGTGAAGGACGAGTGGTACCAGAAAAAGAAGGAATTCGACTCGGACGTGCAGTCAAAGAAGAGCAAACTCTCCGCCCAGGAAAAAGCCCTGGACGTCCGCGAGGAAAACATCGATCGAAAAGTCGAGCTCCTCAGCAGGAAAGAGCGGGAGCAGGTGGGGCTGAAACGGCAAATGGACGAACGCCACCGTGCCATTGAGACGCGTGAAGAGGAGCTCGAACGGCTGCTCGCGGAGGAAAACATCCGCCTCGAACGCCTTTCCGGGCTGACACGCGAGGATGCCAAGCGTCAGCTGATCGAAAATCTGGCGAACGAGGCGCGCGCCGAAGCCGCCATGATGTTGAAGGAAATCCGGGATACCGCCAAGGATGAAGCCCGCAAAGAGGCCCAAAAACTGGTGGTCCAGGCAATTCAGCGGACGGCAGCGGACCACTCGGTCGAAACTACCGTCAGCGTGCTGAATATCCAGAGCGACGAAATGAAGGGAAGAATCATCGGACGCGAAGGGCGCAATATCAGGGCGTTTGAAGCGGCCACGGGAGTGGATGTAATCGTCGACGATACACCCGAAGCCGTCATCCTCTCGGGGTTCGATCCCTTCCGGCGCGAAGTGGCGCGCCTTGCCCTCGAACGCCTGATCGCCGACGGGCGCATACACCCGGCGCGTATCGAGGAGGTGGTGGAAAAGGTGCGAACCGAACTCGAAGAGGAAATCCTCAAAGTCGGGGAAAATACGCTCCTTGAAGTCGGACTTCATGGCGCCCACAAAGAGCTCCTGAAGCTCATCGGGAAGATGAAGTACCGTTCAAGCTACGGGCAGAACATGCTCCAGCACAGTATCGAGGTGTCATTCCTCACCGGTGCGATGGCTGCAGAACTCGGACTCGATGCCGTTCTTGCGAAACGGGCGGGACTTCTGCACGACATTGGGAAATGCGTTGACAAAAACGTCGAGGGGCCACATGCATTGATTGGGTTCGAAGTCGCCAAGAAGTACGGCGAGCATGCCCTGGTGGCAAACGCTATCGGCTCCCACCACGATGATATCCCGATGGAATCGCCCATCGCTGCACTGGTCCAGGCGGCCGACGCGATCAGCGGCGCACGGCCGGGAGCACGCCGGGAATCGGTGGAAGGCTATGTGAAACGGCTTGAAAAACTCGAAGAGCTCTCCCAATCGTTCCGCGGCGTGTCAAAATCCTATGCCATCCAGGCGGGAAGGGAGGTGCGCGTTGTGGTCGAGCAGGACCGTGTGGATGATGCGCGTGCCGATCAGCTGGCCCATGACATTTCGGAGAAGATTCAGCAAGAGATGGAGTACCCCGGACAGATCAAGGTCACGGTGATCCGCGAATACCGGGCGGTTGCATATGCGAAGTAAACGCGACTACCTGCTGGTGGGCGTCACGGGGGGCATCGGGAGCGGCAAATCACTCGTCTGCTCGCTCTTCGCAGGCCTCGGGCGAACGGTGCTCAACGCGGATACCATCGCGCAGGAGATTTCCGACACCGACCGCGAAGTGCGCGGCTGCATCGCTGAACTGCTCGGCCCCGCAACGTACCCCGGCGGCGGCAACATGGACCGGAAGTTCGTTGCTTCCCGAGTGTTCTCCAACCACGCGCTTCTGAAAAAACTCAACGCCATCGTTCACCCGCCCGTCATTAGTGAAATCGAACGCACAGCAGAAGCGTTGCCGGCCTCTCAGCGCCACCCCTTCGTCGTCGTGGAAGCTGCGCTAGTCTACGAGAGTGGGATGGACGACCTCCTCGACCGGGTAATAGTAGTGGATGCCGAAGAGGAAACCCGCGTCCGCCGTGTGATGGAACGGGATGGCATTACGCGGGATGCGGTGCTCCTGCGCATCGCCGCTCAGCTGCCCGCGGCGAAGAAGGTGGCGCGAGCGGATTTTGTCATCCGCAATGACTCTGATGCGGCGGCAATGGAGGAAAAGGTGAGGTTCATTGATACGCTTCTTACAACAATGGCGCCGGGCACATGAAAGCGCGCGCCCAATGTACATTCATGGGTTCGGGCACATGAGGCCGCGTGCCCAATTTACAGCCGTGGGTTCGGGCATGGTTCGTGTACCTGGTGATGTGGCTTTTGATGTGAGAGCAATGGCGCCGAGCACATGAACGCCACGGGCGCATAAGCCGCACGGGCACATAAACTGCGCGGGCACATGAACCACACTGGCACATGGACCCCCACCCGCGTGGTTTGCAATTCAAATAGTGTGGTTGTATATTCACACGATTTGTACGTTTGTCGCGGGCACACAGGTCACCAACAATACGGAGGTCACATGACGCGCAAAGCTACAATCGTTCTTCTGCTTCTGGTACTGGCAAGCACCACCCTCTTCGCACAGGCAAAACCCGGCGGGTTCGCCCGTGAGCTATCGATGGGATCAGCAAGGGTCGATCGCAACATTGCCGTGAACCCGTTTATCGTGATGGATCCCACGTGGCAGCTCATCAACCCTGCATACTTGTTGAGCTACTCTGACTACGCCTGGTTCAATATTGCAGGAGGCACCATCAACGGGTATGGCGGGGAGAATATCTACGGAAACCAGTTCGGAGGCGTGAACTTCTCGTTCGGGAAGGAAGTTGCCGTCGGCGCGGTTTTGTCGTATGATCCTTCGGTCGCAAACGACCTCTGGGCGCCGCTCAACACTTATCTCGCCCGTTCCACCCGTCCTGCCGCGAATCCGGCAGCGGGTCTGGGTGCTCCCCGGGCTATCGAGATCTTCGAGCTCCTGGCCGCATTCGATCTCGATGGAATGACGGTCGGGGTGGGCCTCTCGTATGGTTCATCGAATCAAGACACGAAGAGCACCCCCGCACCTCCTGCAACAAACAGCACGGAGGCGTCGCTGTCGGCCCGCTTAATCGGCATCCGGGCCGGCGCGCGCGCAGACCTGGGCAGCGGTTCGATGTTTGAAGCCGCAGTCGCCCTACGCATGAACAGTGCCAAAGACGAGTACACTATCGGCGGCACAGGCGCCGGTACGGGAACAAGCGGGTACAGCGCCAGCGCAACCGAAATCGAAGCCAGTGTCCGTGCGGCACTCAAAATGTCCAGACGCTTCACACTGGTTCCCTATGGAGCCGTGCGTTTGTGGTCCATTGAGCCCAAAGAAGACGACCGTCTGGACGGACAGGCGGAAACTAAGTATTCTCTCAAGAACAGTGTGATGACGATGAGCGTTGGCGCCGGCGGTGAGGTGAAGGTGAAGGACTTCTACCTCGCAGGCGGCCTCAGTTTTGCGCTCCGCAGAGACAAGACGGAAACGAATCCGAATGCCACACCGACCGACAAGACGACGACCTCCACATCATCGATCACTGCATTCCCCGTCTTCAACCTGGGCGTGGAATACCCCGTGCTCGACTGGCTGACGGTCCGGGGAGGCTACTATCGCGCGATGGCAACACTCGGGAATAAGACCGAAGTCGATGGCGGAGCGACAAGCGAATCGAATGTCGGCCTCGGCAATAGCGGCGTG
>DAINBR010000128.1:0-8780 GCA_036732865.1 Bacteroidota bacterium
GATGAGCAGCACAAACTTTTCGTGGCGCGTGGAGATCATGCCTTCGACTTTTCAGAATCGCCTCCGAGGAGGCGGGTGTACACATCGAGCGTGCGGTCGATCATTCTTTCGGCGGTGAATTCCCTTAGAGCGCGTTCTTCCGCGCGCCTTCCCAGGCATGCCCGCAAATCATCGTCATGGAGAATTTCGCGCATGGCGTTTGCCAGCGCATGGGCATCGCGCGGCGGGACAGTCAGGCCGGTCACTCCGTGACAATTGACGTACGTGGTGCCGGTGTTGATCTCGGTAGAAATCACGGGCTTCCCCGACGCCATCGCTTCTATCTGCACCAGCCCGTAAGTCTCACTCCGTTCGGTGGAAGGGAGCACAAACAGGTCACAAGCTTCATAGTAGGCATGAAGTTCCTCATCTTCAAGATGAGGCAGCAACGACACACGTCCACCCAGCCCAAGTGAGGCAATCTGCGCTTCCAGATTTGACTTCAACGGGCCGGAGCCGATGATGACCAGCCTCGCCTCCGGGAGCTTCGCCATGGCCTCGACGAGGTACTGGATGCCTTTGTAGTACACCAGCCGGCCGACGCAGAGGACGAGCGGCGTGCCCAGCCGGCGCCGGATCTCCGCCACGCGCGCCAGGCGCGGCCTCCGGTCACGCGTCCAATCCAGCGGGATCCCCAGCGGCACAACCTCACACCGCTGGCTGTGCGGACGCAGGAAGTCGGAGTTTTCCAGCAACGCGGGAGAACTGACCAGGATACGGTCGACCTGCGGGAGGAAGCGTTCGATGAACGGACGATACGCCAGGAGTGCCCATTTCTGTCGCACGATGTCGGATTGCCACGTCACGACAATCTTTTTGAACTGACGCCGGATCCGGGGGAACAACGCCACGGAAAGGTCCACCAGCGGGAACGGCTCATGCACGTGGAGTATATCACCGTGCAGGCCTGCAAGGCGGGGCAGATAAGTGGGACTGATCGGAAGAGAGGCCACCGAACCCCAGCGGGGCATGTAGGTGACCTTCACGCCGTTAATGACCCTGCTTTCGTTTGCAAGCGTCCGGCGGGCATTACACACCAGTGCCTCGACAGTGATTCCTGCCCTCTTGCTCAAACCTTCCGCGAGGACTGTTACAGTCGTTTCCATTCCACCGATTACGGGAGCATAAGCCTTATTTGTCTGCAGAATCTTCATGGATGCGTGTGTGCCGCGGGAGCAGTTGATTCTTCATAGATCTTCAGGGTCGCGTCTGCCGTGGTTTTCCACGGAAAGTGTTCAGCCCGTACTCTCCCCCGTCGTCCAAGATCCTCCCGCAACCGGTCATCCGCACAGAGTGTGGTGATGGCCCGGGCGATGTCCGAAGGATCACGGGGTTTGACATACAACACTGCGTCCCCGCCAAGCTCCGGGAGCGATGCGGCGGCGGACGTAATTACCGGGACTCCGGCCGCCATTGCTTCCAGGACCGGGAAGCCGAAGCCTTCGTACAACGATGGATAGACGAAGGCAGTGGCAGCGGCCATGAGGCCTGCGACGGTGTTGTCATCCAGATATCCCAGAAGACGGATTCCTTCCGCTGCGAGCCCCTCGGTTGTTCCGAACGACTCCGCAAATCCCCTCGGGTTGTCGCCTACGATCGCAAGCTCGAGCGCGGGATTCCCGGCCCGCGCGAGGCGGACGGCTTCAATAAGCGCACCCGTGTTTTTGTGCGGCTTGAAGTTGGTCACCGTCAGAAGGAACGGCCGGCGCAATTGCAGGCGGGTCAGCAGTTCGGTGTCGACGAACGGCTCTCGATATTTCACGTGATCGATTCCAAGATACACCACCCGCAGACGCGAGGGATCGGTGCCGAGATGTTCGATCATATCGCGCTTCGTATGTTCCGACGACACAATCACCGCGGCGGATTTTCGCACCCCCGTTTGCACGAGCATGGAGAGATAGGCCGACGAAACGGTGTTGCGCATGCCGCTCCTGCCGAAACTCCACGGGCTGAGAAGCGGGATTATGTCATGCACGCTCATCACCGCCGCTCCCCGGTAAGCCACGGGCAGGGAGGAGTGGAGGGCATGGAATACGTCCAGGCGCAACGGCGCGAGCAGCCGGGGAAGCGTGAATTGCCCCCGGATGCCGAAGCGGCCCTCACCGACCACGATCTCTTTGAATCGCCTGTCATACGCAAACGACATCTCCGTCAGGGGATTCTTCAAAACAATGAATTCATGCGGTTCATCCCGCAGTGAAAACTCTCTCAGGAGCTCTGCCGCGTACCGGCCGATGCCGTCGGTGACCTTCATTGCCCCCCGTGCATCAATCCCTATGCGCATCGTCACTCCATGACTTGGCTTCGCCGGCAAGCGCGCTGCAGCGGGCAATAATTTTGCCGAGGTTCACTCCGGCGTTGAATTCAGATTCTGTCTTCTTCCTTCCAGCCTCTCCGAGAGAGTCGCGCAGCGCGGGGTCCTCAAGGAGACGGACGACCGCATCGGCCAACGCTTCCACATTGCCGCGCTCAACGAGGATTCCGTCCAGCTCATGCGCAATCAGATTCTCCATATGCTGGGAGCGAAATGCCACTACCGGTTTGCCGAACCCCCAGGCCTCGATCACCGGACGCGAGAAGTGGCTTTCGAGGGAGGGTGAGACGAGCAGGTCCGACGCAGCGAGCAGGTCCAGGGCATTCGTGAGTTCGCCCATGTACCGCAATCCCCCGGACTGCTCGAGGTCCTTGATGAGCCCGGTGCACATCTCGTAGTACTCACGCCTTCCCGCCATGTCGCCGATCCGTGCACCGCCCGCAAGGACAAGGTACGCCTCCGGATGACGGCGGAGGATTTGGGCTCCTGCCAACAGGAACTCCCGCGTGCCTTTGATGTCGAGTATTCCCCCGATCATCGTGACCAACTGACGGTCCAGGGGCAGTCCCAGGCGGCGACGCAGTCCATCCGTTCCTGCCTGTCGCCTTTCCGTGACCGGAAAAAACTCTCCCACCACCGTGATCTTCAGCCGGTCGGCAGGTCCCGGCCGGAACTGTTGTGCCTCACTCTGTGTAATCGGGAAGATCGCGTCGTTCCATTTCAGCACCCACCTCCGCATGAGCGCGCGGCGCAACCCGAAAAGTCCGGAGAGCATGCGGCTTCGTATGTGCACCACCGCGGGGACGCGGCATGTGCGGGCGGCCAGTGAGGCCTGTACGACGGTATACTCGTTAAGGTACACCAGGCCGGGTTTGAATTCCCGTATGGCTCTCCTGACAATGAAGAAACCCGCGATGAATTTGACCGCGTCCTTCAGTATGTTCTTCGCTCCTGTGAGCGACAGGGGGGAAACGATATAGGAAAAATGGAAGCTCATCGTCACCGTCGCCACCGGACCACGGCGTCCGTCCAGAAGGACCGCCGAGGAGCGGAGCGCGGCCTTCGTCCACTCTTCCTGCTTCCACGTAAGCACTCCGACCTCAAACCCCGCACTCTTGAAACCCTGCACCAGGTACTCTAGGCTGACGGTCGTGCCGTTGCGTTCCTGATCTTCATCGACAAAGAGAATGCGGCGGGTCATGCACGCTCCGCTCCTTTTCCCGTGCCGCGGACAGCCCCGTGCAGTTTTCTGATCCCGGAAAACGAGAGCGCAAATTTCACCGCAAGAAAACGGAGTATCCGGGGAGTCATCCGGACCTGATTTTTTCTGTACACGGAAAGTATCTCCCGGGCTTGAAGACGCCCCAGGGAGAGGCTTTTGTTCTCGTCATAATACCGGTAGCAGCTGATGGTTATCGGCAGGTGATGGAACTGCCATTTCCGTGCCGCGCGGAGAAAGAAGTCGAAATCCATCACCAGGTGCAGGCTTTCGTCGACTCCGCCCTGTTGGTCCACGAGCTTCTTCCGCCAGAAGAAACTGGGCTGCCGGACGATATCGGGGCATTCCGTCAGACTCTTGTAGTTGATCGTGTCGCCCTTGTAGCTGAGGAGTTTCCTGCCCTGCTTGTCTGCAAACGCAATGTCACCGTACACTACCATACACCCGGGGTTTTCCGCAAAATACCGGGCAACGCTGCCGAGCACGTTGGGCTCGTACCAGTCGTCGGAATTCAGCCAGGCGACGATTTCACCGGTGGCCTTCTGGAATCCCCGGTTGATGGCATCGCTCTGTCCCCGGTCCCTCTCCGACACCCACTTGAGGTGGGGGTACCGGGCAAGGATCTCGCGCGTATTGTCTGTCGATCCCCCGTCCATCACGATGTGTTCAATGTCGTCGTGGTCCTGGGCGAGGACAGACTTGATGGTCTGCTCGATGAACATGCCCTGGTTGAACGACGGCGTGATGATCGAGAGTCTCATGGGGTTTGCTAGGCCCCCCCGGCGGGCAGTGTTGGCGGGACGGGTTTGCAGAGCAGGCGCGACACCAGTTTTGCAGCCGGAGTATTGTCGCCGAGGTAGCGTGCTACGTCCTTGACGCTGATCACACCGACCAGTCTGTAAGTCGCAAGCGTGAGCAGTCCGACGGCGAGTGCCGAGACGGTTACGATCAGCACGCCGGGTCGTACCAGCGGGAAGAGGATGCCGACGGCCGCGGGAACGCCCATCACGAAGAGTATTGCTCCGCCCTGCTTCCAGTTGTCGAGCATTCCCGTGTCAAGGAGGCGATGCTGGTACCAGTAGAGCAGGAGCCAGGTACATAGGTTTGATATCACGTTGCCTGCCACCGCGGCAAAGTACCCCATGGAGGGCAGGAGCGCGAAGAAAACCCCCGTATTGACAATGACATTTACCGCCTGCACCACAACCGTCCGCGATGCGTGACCCTTTGCCATCAGGAACTGGTAGAAGGGTGTAATCGACAGGCTGAAGAGGAGATAGGATGACACCATCCATATAATTGTCACAGACAGAACTTCGACGTTTGTATCGAAGAAGAGCGCGATCACGGGAGTTGTTGCGACAATTGTCAGGCTCACCATCGGCGCGATCAGAAGCAGTGATTTCTGTTCGACATCGTGCACGATGGATCTGATCCCCTCGGGGTCGCTCCTGCTTGACAGGAATGGATAGAGCGGATAGAGCAGCTTGAACGCAAGGCCGGTAATGAGGTTTCTGGCACGAAGTCCGATTTCGAACAGCCCCACCTCCCGCATGCCGAGGAATTGTGCGATGAGGATGCGGATGAGCGGTTCATAGAAAAAGCCGATGAGGCCGGCGGAGAACAGCTGGAGGCCGTAGGTGAGCTGTTTGCGTGCCAGACGCGCGAAGTCCGCGCGTATGCCGGCGACCACCGGCATCCCCCAGGTCTTTAGCACGCCGATCACCACCGTCCCGAACCAGATAACGGTAGCGAAAAGGACGGCGAGCGCCAGCAGATCGAATGATGCCCAGAGGCGGACGACGATGAGGATCGAGCCCCAGTACAGCACCGCATAGACCATCTGACACAAGTTGGTCACGTGGACTTTTTGCTGTGCATCGAGGACGGCGGTGAACGTTTGGCCCACGAGCACGAGGGCGTTACTGATCAGCATCGAGCGGTACAACCAGAGCGCCTCGCCGATCATCGCCGGAGGGACATTCAGGATCTTCAGGACGACGAATCGTTCAAAGATGAGTCCGATGGCCGTCATCGGCACCGTCACACATACGAGCAGAAGCAAAGTCACGATGATGTCATGGTGGGATTCGCGGGTTTTCCCCTGCTCCGCGAGAAAGCGCACCAGGGCGGAATTGAGACCGAGGTTGGCAAATGTATTGGCGCTCCCCACAAGGGTAATCACCGAAAAGACGCCCCAGGCTTCCTGGCCCAGAGTCTTGATAAAGAGCGGGATCGCCAGCACGACGAGCACTGTCGCCACCACCACCTGAAGCGCCCCCGAGACGGAGCCTCTGGTCAGGTCGGAACGCAGTGTCGATTGTTGTGCTGCGCTCATGCGGGAGAGCCTTGTTGTTGGTGTCTATGCTGTGCCAGGATCAATCCGACGACGATTCCGAACAGCACGATCCCCTGTCCGAACATCCAGGCGTCGGTCAGGAACATCGACAGTGTGCAATAGATCATTGCCGTGAACGAGAGAAGTGCGTACCGTTGTTCCTGCTGCGAGAGGGCCCGGCGGACGTTTCTGGCCGCCAGCCGGAGCGTGGACACGAGCAGGAACAGAAATGCCGTTAGCCCGATCAGGCCGCTTTCCGCGGCCACGCCGAGATACGCGATATGCGCGGAGTTGCCCCTCACGTAGATTTCGTAGAGCATTGTCGGGAACCGGCAGTACATGTATGAAGCATCGATGAATCCGTACATGCCGATGCCGATAAACGGATGCGCAAGAAACGCGTTCAATGCCGTATCCCAGATGATCATACGTGTCAGGAGTGTATTGCGGATGATGAGCGCATCCGGGGTTTCCACTGTATTGGCTTCGGTGATATCCGTCGCCCGCTCCCCGACTGACGGATTGAGGGCGATCGTCCCCGCGGCCAGGATGGCGATGGCTGCTATGCATACTGCAGCAATAATGACCATGCGTTTGCGCGTAACCCCCGCGACAAGAGGGTCGCGGATAAGAAGACCGAGGGTCACGGCGAGTGTCACGCCGGTGGCGATCCAGGCGTTCCGCGTCTGGGCCAGGATCAGGCCCATTCCGATCAGGGTCCCGAGGATCAGCAGGGCAACGCGTCGCCACCCTTTCGTGAACAGCACCATGAGCGCCACCACGTTCACCGCGATCCCGGCATAGTCCACGAACATCACACCTGCAAACCCGTAGTCCCGCAAGCCGGTAGCGAGAGCAACCCTGATCACATCAGTGCCGGTTATGGCCGTCATCACAAGAAACACCAGGGCCATGCGGCGCATCGCATCGAAGGTCCGGAAGGTCAACAGCACGGCATACATCGCTATCAGAAACGCCACCAGATTGTACATCTTGGCAATGCTGGAGACGGGGTTGAGCGCATTGAACAGCGACGGGAGCACGGCAAGTCCGAACAGGAGCAAGGGTTTTGAGAGCGGCGTGGAAAGTTCATTCCAGGCGAAGTCACGATGGTGGAGGATAACCGCCAGCGCAACGATGGGGGTAAACAGGACTGCGCCTACATACAACGACAAATGGAGATCTATGAAGAGGAACAGCGTAAGGCCGACGAGGGCCAGCTCAGGACTGCTCAGTGCCAGCAGCAGCAGGGCAACAACGGGGAGAATCAGGAGAGCAGCCGGCGTTCCGTTCCCGAGGACCTGTGCAACGGCGAACAGCAGGGAGAGCGCAATCCCGCTCAGAACGGCAAGTCGAAATTCCCGCTGATCCGGCGCGGCACTGAAAGAGTGCGCAGCATTCATACCCTGGTTTTCCTCGAAGTCCACGACCATCGCCGCACGTCAGCCAACAGGGACTTCAATTTCTGGTCTTCCGTGTGATCTAGCGCGTCACGGATCAGGAGGAAGACATACACGAGGAGTGTGACCGACAGCGCACCGATGAGAGAGAACAAGACCCGTGGAGGATAGCTCTTCTTGGCCGGGGGGATGGCGTAGTCGATCACCTGGAGTACGGGGTAATCTTTGGCCTCGTCGAGCTTTGCCTGTTCGTAGAGCGGTGTGACGAATTCCAGGATGAGGTTATTGATTTCCACTTCCCGGTAGCGCCGGAGGTATTCCACCGCCGTCCGCGGCAGAGTCTTCAGGGGAAGAAGCGTGCTTCCGGGAACGCTCTTTGAACGAAGCTCGACCAGCTTCCCCTCGAACGCGGAGATCTGCATTTGTGCCTCGCGTACCTGTGGGGATTCGCGGTCATACATCCTCTCCAGAATCCCCTCCTGAATGCGCTTCGCCGCAAGTTCCGCCTCGAGTGTCGCATGGGCCGTTACAATGCCCTCGAGCTGCTTCTTGGCATCCATGAGCCCCGTGCGCTCCTGATATGTCCGGAGCGAATCTTCCGCGGTCTTCAGCTGTTGCCGCACTTCCACCAGGCGCTTCTCGAGGAAGATCCTGTTCTGTCTCGAACGGTCGGTATTCAACGCCACGATGCGTTCGTTCATTTTCTTCAGAATCGTATTCGTGATATCGGCGGACCGTGCCGCCGTGGTCGCGCGCGCCGTTATCATGAACGACCATTCCTCGGTCTCGTGGGTAAACACCTCCTTACGCAGTCGCTTGATCGCCTTTTCCATGTGTTCAACGTCCAACGTGTCCAGATCATACGTCTCGATCAGGCCGAACGTCTTGATAATATCCTCCATCATCGTCCGGCTGTAGATGATCGTGGAGTAGAGATCCATCTCGGAACGCGGCGTCCGGCTCCCCAGGCCGAGCGACATGCCCTTCATGCTTCGCAGCAGTCCGCTCGCGAGCGATGTGGATTCTTCCCCGCGTGGAATCAGGACGGCTGTCGACTCATACTCCTCTTCCACAAAGAAGAAAACTCCCAGGTAGACTACGACCAGGGAGATCATGAAGACCGCCAGGAACATCTCTTTGCGTCTGATCGCAAAGTTCACGTAGTCAAGCAGGTGGAATTCTTTGCCATTGATTGCAGACATGGTTTGGCCGGGACAGTGTCAGATAATTGGACGAATGCGCAAATTATTTGCCGATCTGGATTGCCAGCAGGGCGATGCTGACCGCGGCGCTCAACACCGCCGCGGATTGGGCAACGATATTCAACACATACCCGAAAGGCCGTTCAGGTTCCATGGGCACCCAGACATAGTCACCTTCGGTGATTTCCTGGTCTTCCGGAGAAATCCACTGGCGGGTGCGGGCCTTCACGATTTTTACATCGCCGTCCCTTGCCCGGTCGGTCAC
>DAINBR010000129.1:0-8761 GCA_036732865.1 Bacteroidota bacterium
TCTACATTACGTATCGAGAAAGTGTCTTGAAATGGGGACTGGACGGATGAAGAGCTTCCTTCGGCAGAATTGGGGTGCGCTGTTCCTTTCGTTCATTGCCCTCTCATTTGTAGGGAGCCAGGCCTTCCTGTCCACGCACCGTGGTACCACCGTCAAAGAAGTGCATTTTGCCGACCGGCTCACGGAAGCTCACCGGGTGCTCATTGATGAGTACAATCGCCGGCATGAAGGCCATGTCAAGATCATTCCCATCGACTTCCCCAACGAAGATTTCACCACCAACGAGCGGAAAGAAATACTCGCGCGCTTCCTGAGAGGTGAAGGGGACGGCATTGACGTCTTTGCGGTCGACGTCATCTGGGTGCAAAGATTCGAGCGGTGGAGTGAACCGCTCGACCAGTACTTCACGAAGGAGGAGCTGGCTGGGATTTCGGAAGAAGGCCTACGGTCATGCTACATGGATGGCAAGCTTGTTGCCGTTCCCCTCGGGCTCGTCAGGGGTGTGCTGTTGTACCGGGATGACATTCTGCGGTCGGTTCCGGGTGGGGACGTGATAGCCGGCAAGGTTCAGAAGGGCATTACATGGGAGGAATTCGTGAAGTACGGCGAGGGGGCCCGGTGGCCCGGCCCGTACTATGTGTTTCCCGCCGCGGCTTACGAAGGTCTGCTTTGCGTCTATAACGAGGTTCTCCAGGGCATTCAGCCCGACTATTTCAAAACCCACGGTTTCGACTTTGAGACTCCGGAGGCTGCGAAGGCCCTGCAGCTGTTGGTCGACTGCGTGCAAAAGAACCGTCTGACACCAGCAGAGGTCACCGGAATGACGGAGGTCTCGAGCTACGAGTATTTCCTCCGCACCAACGGATGTTTCATCAGGGGATGGACGAGCTATGACAGGGATTTCCCCGACATGACATCGGGGAAGCGGCTCATCCGGAAGGCCCCCCTGCCGCACTTCGCCGGCGGCACCACGGCCTCGACCATCGGGGGGTGGGATTTGATGGTGTCGAAATTCAGCTCGGAAAAGGCCGAAGCGGTCGCGTTCGTCAAGTTCCTCCTCGAGAAGGAATCACAGGAGACCATCTACACGAAGGCCGGCTATTTCCCGTCCATTCGCGCGCTGTATGAGGAAGAAGTATACAAAAAGAAGTATCCCGAACTTACAGATATCATTCACACATCCACGCTTGGTGTACACCGTCCCGCACATCCGAACTACACCAGGTATTCCGAGGCGCTGGCGCAGTACTTTTCCCAGGCTGTGCGGGGTCGCATCACTGTGGAAGAAGCGCTGCGGCTGTCGAACAGAGCCATCGGCTCGGAAAATGTCGTCCTCACACGGAAGTAACGGAGCGATCTGCCGGTACGATGCGTCTCCTGCACCTCAAATCGAAACTCTCGCAGCATAGGTTCGAGATCAACCACATTCTTGTGTTCTTCATCGTGGTGATCCTGTTCCAGGTGCTGTTGGTTCTTTTTCAGGGATCGCTGGTGACCAACTTCCTGAAAGATGCGCAGCAATGGTTTCAAAAGTACCATGCTGAGCGCATTGCTTCGATCACGTCCGCCAGTCTGGAGAACCTCTTCGAAAACCAGCAACGCATGTGGGCTGAGGGAAGGCTTGAAGATGCGCAGGCCGTCTATTCGGTCAATGTCTTCTTCAAACAGCTTGGCCTGCAACGCAACATCGAAGAGATCTCTCTCATTCTCCTGAAGGACGATCGCGCCTACCTCGTGAGCAACGGGGAGCAGATGAACGAGTTCTTCAAAGGGAGTCTCCCGGCGTACAACGGCGGCACGGCTGAGACCGCCGGTTCAGCTCTGGCCTATTTCGGGACCCGGAGAGACGAATTGATGCGCAATGAACGGATTCTGAGCGATGTGGTCAACCAGAAGACGTTCAATGTGCTCGTTCCGTTCGTCCCGTACGGCGAGTCTGTCGGCGCGCTCTATATGCGTATCTCGCCGGACTTCACACTTTTGACCGACGAGGTGCAGTCGAATTTCGACCGGGTGTCGTTTGCATTCTCAGCACTCGTGGTGCTTGGGCTGATCGTGATGTATGTGGTCTCTTCGAATGCGGTGCGCGAGCGCAACGAAGCGCGTGAGCGGCTTTTCGAGGAGCATCAGGCGAATCTGGAGAAGCAAATCCGCCTGGAAAAAGAGTCCATCTTCACAAAGCGCATCTACCATACGCACCACAAGGCCGAGAAGATCATGGGCTTCATCAAGAACGATGTACGCATGATGACGCCCGGCAATATCGAAGAGATCAGAGAGAGAGTGATCGCCTATTCGAACTTCATCTCACGCATCATCTACGACATGAAGTGGTACGATCAGGACATCAATACGATTGTCAACCCCGTGTTCCAGTCGAATATCAATGCGATCATTGAGTTTATTGTCCGGAACGTTTTCCTGAGGATCTCCAGCCGCAATGACATGTTCTCCTTTGCGTACGACCTGGATCCCGCACTGCCCAGGGTTCCCGTCAACGAGTTCATCATCTGGGAAATCCTCGAGCCGCTTATTCAAAACAGTATCGATCACGGGGCGCAAAACGCCGTTACCATCGCGTTGCACACGAAGTTCGAGCCGGCCACAGGCACATTGACGGTCCGCATCGAGGACAACGGTGTGGGCATCCCGGAGGAGCTCCTGCAGCGGAATGGGCGGGGTGTCAAAAGAATCTTCGAAGAGAGGAGGCCGCCGGGAGCGGGTGCGGGCGTGCATTCCGGCTACGGTTGTCAAATCGCCCACCAGCTGGCAGTCGGCAAATGCGGTTGGGAGATGGACGCCGAAAACCTACCGGGAGGAGGGTGCTGTTTTACGATCACCATAAACCACACGGCAAGTTGATGACTACTGCAAACCCGATCCAGCTCCTCCTGGTGGAGGATGAGGATTTCGACGTCGCGCGTGTCCGGAACACCGTGAAATTGCTTGCGTCGCGCATTCAAATTGCGGGCGTGTGCTCGAACGGGAAAACCGCCCTCGAGCTCATCCGGGCGAAGCCGGACAAGTACGACGTGGTGATTCTCGACTTTCAGATTTCGGGCGGGCTGCGCGGCGAAGAGCTCATCAAGAAGATCAAGGAAATTAATCCGTTGATCCAGATTATCGTCATCACGAAGATGACGATCAACATGACCGACCTGGATTTCGCCAACAGCCTGCTCAACGCGGGCGCCTTCTGGTACTGTACCAAATACCCGGGGAACATCGAGGAATTCGTGTACCAGCCCACAGATTTCCTGCTCAGCATCTGCAATGCGTACGAGAAGAAGCGGCTCGAAAAGCTGAAACAGCGGTCAGAAAAACGTCTGATGAAAAACATCGAGGCACTCCTAGAAGCCAAGACCATCCACGGCGAATCCAAGCCTATGCTTCAACTCAAGGAGGCAATCGAAAAATTCGCGAGAAGCGATGCGAGTGTGCTCATCTCCGGGGCGTCTGGCACAGGCAAAGAGCTGGTCGCGTGGAATATCCACCTTAAGAGCAAAAGGCGGTTCGAGACCTTCGTTCCCATCAATTGCGGCGGAATCCCGCAGGGGCTGATCGAAAGCGAGCTCTTCGGGTACGAGAAAGGGTCCTTCACGGGGGCCGTGTCATCCAAACCCGGGCTCTTCGAAGTCGCCAACAACGGTACGGTGTTCCTGGATGAAGTGTCCGAGCTCCCCCCGTCGGCACAGGTGAAACTGCTGCGTGTGATCCAGGACGGCGAGATCGAGAAAATCGGCCGGACCGGGAGCTTGTCGGTCAACGTCCGCATCGTTGCTGCGACGAACAAAGACCTCCAGAGAGAGGTGAATGAAGGTCGGTTCAGGGAAGACCTGTACTACCGGTTGAATGTCATCCCGCTCGATCTCGTCACACTCAAAGACCGTGGCGAAGATGTTCTACTCCTCTTCAACTTCTTCCTGACCTACTTCAGCAACGACATGGGCATTCCAATTCCCGACGTTGAAAGTGGCGCGAAGGACATCCTGTCAAACTACAAGTGGCCGGGCAATGTGCGCGAGCTGCGGAACGTTGCGCAACGGCTGCTGCTGAATTGCGAGGGGAAGATTACCGCAAAGGATGTGAGCCATCCGATGATCCTGAAGGGCGCGCTGTCCAGGGAGGATTCGGCGGGGGAGAGCCAATTCTCGGGCCGGCAGGTTCTCCCTCTGCGGGAGATGGAGCGGATATACAGGACTAACTACTTCAAGTACGTGCGGAGCATCTCGAGTTCCGATTCAAATGCGGCGGAGAAACTCGGCCTCGCCCCGTCAAACTTCTTCCGTATGTGCAAGGAACTCGGGCTGAAGTAGGGGCGTGAAGGGAAGCCTGCAATCACGAAGGAGGGGTATGAAGATATCCACGCTGCTGATCAGAGCGATCCTGTTGCCCGTTGCTGTGCTGTCCCTCGCTGCCCACGACGGTGCAGGTCCGCGCGTTGTCGCCGTCGACCAGGCGGGCTACCCGAGAGTCTTTGTCAAGTTCGTCTTTGCTTCGCAGGCAGCTGACAGCTTCGCGGTGGAACTGACTGCGACGGGGGAGACGGTGTTTCGCGGACCGATGACACTGTGGAAATCGCCGGACGCGGCGACGGGCCGCACGGTGTACCGGGGGGATTTCTCCGCACTGCAACATGCCGGGCGCTACCGGGTGGTGACATCGCATGGCGACAGTTCAAGTGCGTTCATGATATCCGACAGCGTGTACGATGAGGTGTTCCGGAAATCGCTACGGGGTTTCTACCTGCAACGGTGCGGAATGGCGCTTCTTCCTGACCATGCCGGGGTCTATTGGCACGCCGTGTGTCATACGCGCGACGCTGTGTTCCACTCCTCGGCGGACACCAGCGGCTATCGTTCATTGATGGGAGGCTGGCATGATGCCGGCGATTATGGAAAATATGTTATCAACGCCGGCATAAGTGCTGGCACACTCCTCCTGGCCTGTGAAATGTTTCCGTCACGTTTCAGCTGCGACGATCTCGGCATTCCCGAGAGCGGGAACGGCGTGCCGGATATCCTGGATGAAGTCCGGTATGAACTCCAGTGGTTTCTGGGCATGCAGCGGTGGGATGGCGGGTTCTGGTTCAAGCTCACGCGCGAGCAGTTCGAAGGCTTCGTGATGCCGATGAACGATACGGGGGCCAGGTACGTCTATGCGGTGTCGTCAGCTGCAACGGGTGATGCGGTAGCGGTCCTGGCAAAAAGCGCGCGGTTGTTCGCACCATACGATACGGCCTTTTCGAGGACGTGCCTCGACGCGGCGAAACGCGGCTGGCAGTACCTCGCTGCTCATCCGGGCATCGTCCCGGCAGGCGGATTCAGGAATCCGGCAGGAACCGCGACGGGTGAATACGGTGATGCGGATGATTCCGATGAACGCCAGTGGGCGGCGGCGGAGTTGTTCGAGACAACCGGCGACTCGCTGTATCATGAGCATCTGAAGATAAGCTTTGCCGCCGCGTCTCAGTTTGATCGCAACTTGTGGTGGGGTTACGTCCGCCCCCTGGGGTTGTTGACCTACATGAGATCGCAACAGCCCTCTGCCCTGACCGGGCTGAAAGAGAAGCTTCGCCTCTCGTTGATTACGTACTGCAACTCCCAGGTTGTGCGGCGGAACCTGAGCGGTTATCACGTGGTGCTGCAACCCGGCGAGTATAACTGGGGGAGCAACTCTGGGGCGATGAACGCAGCAGTGCTTCTGCTTGCGGGTGGCGTGGAGACAGGCGACACGTCGTTCGTCTTCGCGGCCGCCGATCAACTCCACTATGTCCTGGGTGCGAATGGATTGTCGCGCTCTTTCGTCACCGGCATCGGCGAGAACCCTCCCATGCAGCCTCATCATCGGCCGTCGGGTTCGGACGGAATAGCAGATCCCGTCCCAGGGCTGCTCGTCGGCGGGCCGGATCAGTACAGGTCGGATGACGTGTTGCGGGCGCTGTACACCTCCTCGTCACCGCCGGCTCTCTGCTATGCAGACTCGCTCCCGAGCTATGCTTCGAACGAGATCGCGATCAATTGGAATGCCCCTCTGGTGTTTGTAGCGGGATTCTTCGGGAGCTTCGCCGGGCCGACCGATGTCCGGTGGGGAGGCATGACTCCTCCTTCGGAATTCATCCTCGAGCAGAATTTCCCGAACCCGTTCAATCCGAGCACGACCATTCAATTCTCCATCGCAGATCCGCGATTCACAATTCTCAGAGTCTACGATCTGCTCGGGCGGGAAGTGGCTGTGCTGGTGGATGATCGGAAGGAGGCCGGCGTCCATGCGGCGACATTCGATGGAACGGGGTTCTCAAGCGGCGTGTACTTCTACAGGATGCAGATCCGCCCACTGAACTCCGCAATCGGGCTTGACTCCAGGAGCGGGGCCGGCGACCTGGTGCAGACGCGCAGACTAGTACTTCTGCGGTGAATGCCTTCCTCCGAAATACTTCGCTCCTGAATGCCTTCGTTCGGAATAACTCTGCGCTGAAAACCATCGTCCGAGGTACTTCGGTGCTGATAGCTTTCGTCCGAAATACTCCGCTGCGCCCGGCCGGCCTTGCCATCCTTCTTCTCTTCGCCGAAGCCGGCGCGCAGGGGCTGGGAAACGTCACGGGCGTACAGATTGCAGAAAATTCCCTCCTCATTTCTGCCGGTACGGATATCGTTGTCTTCAAAGCATGCACAGCAAACATCCTTGAGGTGAATTACCGGCCGGGCGGAGTAGAGGATCCCGATACACTCGTTGTTGCGAAGACTTCCTGGGATCCGGCCGCCGCACTCATTGACACTGCGACGGGACTCCTATCAATCACCACGGCTGCCTTTCGTGTCGAAATCACCCGCAGTCCTCTGAGGTTCCGCTTGTACAAGTACGGCCAGGATGGCAACTTCTTGATCTGCGAAGAGCCTGCTTGGGGAGGCATCTCTCAAAACGCGGTCTCCTTCCTGACCTCCGCCGGGACCTTCTACGGCATCCACAATCGTTCGCAGGGCTCGCTGTACACGGAGACCGGTGGCGCAGTCACCGCCGGAAATCAAGGCCAGGCCGGAGGGCCGTTCGCATGGACTGCCCAGGGGTGGGGATTTCTTGCCGATGCAGGTGGAGGGACGATTACAATTGCGCCGGATGCGTTCACATTCTCGCGGCCGTTCAATCCTGCCAAGCGGGATCTGGAATTCTACTTCATCGTCGGATCTCCCAAAGAAATTCTCAGGGGACTTCATGATATAACGGGATTCCCGCCGCTCTTCCCGAAATATACATACGGGTTCATGAACACGGAATGGGGGATCGACCAGGCGGAGCTCTACGACGACATCCGGACGTACCGCGGGAAGGGAATTCCGATCGATGCATTCGTGCTCGACTTTGATTGGATGGATTGGGGGGGTGACAATTACGGCGAATTTCGCTGGGGGGCGAAGTTTCCGGATGGGCAATCGGGCGCAATAGTTGACACGCTGAAAAAGTATTCGATCAATCTCATGGGGATCCGGAAGCCACGAATTCATGTGTATACCGCCCAGGGTTCCTATTGTCAAACGCACAGCCTATTCGTCGACTATCAAACCGACTATTTCAGCGGCCAGACGGTCGGCCGCCTGAATTTCCATGACCCGTTCGCCCGGCAATGGTATTGGGAGAGCTTCGCAACACGGAGCCAATCGTACAGCAAAGGTATAACAGGGTATTGGAACGATGAAGCGGATGAGTATGGCGGCAATTTGATGTTCATGCAAATGCAGCGGGCACAGTACGAAGGGCAGCGTGCATTGACCAGGGATCGCGTCTGGTCCATCAATAGAAATTTCTACACCGGCGCCCAACGGTACGCATATGGACTCTGGTCCGGGGACATTCCGACGGGTTTTTCTGCGATGGCAGAACAGAAACTCTTCATGCTCTCAAGTGTGACGCTCGGTGTTTCCTGGTGGGGCATGGATGTCGGCGGATTCAGGAGCACGCCGTCTCCGGAAAACTACTACCGGTGGATCCAATTTGGCGCATTCGTTCCCATTTTCCGCGTCCATGGATCAAATGGCCAGGAACGCGAGCCCTGGTTTTTTGGTGCGCAGGCAGAATCCATTGCCACCAGGTATATTCGACTGCGTTATGCGCTCTTGCCTTACATTTATTCGGCTGCCTGGGAGAATCACCAGAGTGGTCTCCCGTTGGCACGTCCTCTGATTATTGACTATCCCGACGATCCTGAAGTATCGAATCTCACATCGCAGTGGCTCTTCGGTAACAGCATTCTCGTGTCGCCTGTAACGACGGCTGGCGCTTCGCAACAATCCATCTACCTGCCGGAAGGTGAATGGTACGATTTCAATACGGGCGAACCCTACCCCGGGCAAGGAAGGCGGTCGGTCCCCGTGTCGGAGGACCTGCCGCTGTTTGTGAAGGCCGGTTCGATTATCCCCATGTCCCCGCCTTCTTTGTACACGGATTCACCCGAGATGAAGAAGCTCGTTATTCTGAGCAGCTACCCGAATGGATCAGGCAACTGTGTGGTCTATGATGACGACGGAACAACATATGATTACGAAAATGGCAGCTTCAGCTCCGTCTCCATTACCCACGTGCGGACTGAAGAGAAAGCCACGATCACGATCGGGGCAAAGGCCGGGGTGTTTGTTACTCCCGAACGTGGTTGGATGGTGCAACTGAACTGGGTTGATGCTTCCCCGGACAGCGTCCTGCTTGACGGAACCCCCATGCACGAGTTGTCGGTAGATACGCTCATCCCCCGGCATGCGGCCGGCTGGTG
>DAINBR010000130.1:0-8725 GCA_036732865.1 Bacteroidota bacterium
ACTCGATGCGGACATAGCGGAAAACACCGCTGTTGTCATTCGGGTCATTGCCGCCATAGGAGCCGCCGATGATACCCCCCTCGATGAGGGGGTTGACTTTGTTGGCAGGGGCCTCGCCGAGGATCAACACCCCGCCCCAGTCACCCGACCGGCGCTGGCCGGGCGCTTTGTTGCTCGTGAATACGATGGGGCTTTGTGAGCTCCCATAGGCGAAGATCTTGGCCCCCCGCGAGATGACCAGAGCCGCCCCCGTGTCGCCAAAGACCACGGTCCCCGGCTGAATGGTGAGCGAATACGTCGAATCGACATAGTACAGACCGGTGAGGATATAGGCAGTGTCAGCAGAGAGCGTACGGTTCGTTTGCTGATGATAGGGAGTGCGTCCGGAGTTCAACCCCGGGCCGATCATGCGCTCCGGCAGTTGAGCAAACAATGCTGTCGTGGAGAATGCAACCGAAGCCAAGATGCTCCGTGACAATCTCATCAGATATCTCCTTTGTGTTGAGAGGTATAGGTTTGTCGTGACACTCCGCACCCTCGGACCTCAGAGGTTGAGCGAGAGTGAAAGCGAGTATGAGCTGCCCTGGTGCCAGGATGAAAACGGAACGCGCTGCTCGCCGCTGGTCAGGATCCGCTCTTTGTCGAGCAGGTTCTTCACGCTGAATTTGGCTTCCATGAAGGCGAAGAGCTGCTGGCTGATGCTGACATCGATCATGTCGCGGGGTTCTTCAAAGACATCGTAGTCGCGGACGTCGCCGACAGCGGCCAGCCGGCGGCCCTGCTTGTTCAGCATGATGTTCAGGCCCGTTCCGAGCGCCGGATGAATGTAGAAAAGGCCGACATTCATGGTCCACGGTGCCTGTCCCTGCATCGTGCGTGTCGCGGTCGTGCGAACCGCATTGCCCTGCGCATCAGTCCTGGCGTCCACATATTCAACCTCGGATGAGACCGCGGTGTAGTTCGCCGTCACCAGGACATTCTCGAGCAGGCTTGTCAGATGGCCGAGAGAGACACGTGCTTCCAATTCCCAACCCGCGTTCGTGGCGGAAGGAGAGTTGAACCAGGTCTTCACGTACCGGTCGGGGGCGGCAAGCAACCGTTCCTCGATTGCATTCGAGAAGGTCTTGTGAAAATACGAAACTGCAAAGACCTCTCCGGGAGCGGGGAAGTACTCGACACGGACATCATTATTGTGGATGTAAGCGCGCTGCAACAGCGGGTTCCCGGTGGTGTTCTGATCGGTCTGGAAATCCAGATAGAGCACGTTGGCGAGTTCCCGTAACTCCGGCCGGTTAACCGACTGATAGTGGGCCAGGCGGACGTTCAGGACTTCTGCAGGGGAGATCTTCAGGTTGACGGACGGGAGCAGGTCCGTGGCCTGGAGGTTCGATGTGTTGAGCGCAGCGTCGTCCAAGGCCTTCGGAGATGTGACATGTTCTTCAAAACTCTCCAGGCGGGCACCTCCGTTCAGGCGGACCGGCACCCCCGCGACCTCGATCGGTATGTCGACCATGGCATAATAGCCGTTCAGCCGCTGGTTTCCTTCATATGCGCCGCTGAATGTCGAGGCATCGTAGAGCTGGAACTTGCCTGAGCTGAAATTCTCCGCTGCAAAGATTTCGTCCACCGGAAGGAGGAGCAGCGAAAAATACTGCGGATCCCGTCCGGGGAGAGCGGAGAATGCCCTGATCTCGAACGCGCGATTTCTGGTGTCCACCGTTGCGCCTGCCTTGAACCTGGCGCCGGTAAATCCGAACGAGAAATCGATGCTCGCACCGCGCGACTTTTCATTGAGTTTCGACCATGTGCGGTAATTCTCGCCGAGCGCGTAGTCGTCGCCGACACCCTTCGTGTATTCGATCTGCTTTCGGTCGGGTTCTTCTGCCTTCGACGACGACGAGAAGAGCTTCCAGTTTACCTGCAGGTCTGACAGAACGGGGAAAACGTGCTTTCCGCCGGTCTGCAACAGATACAGGGAGCGTTCATTCCATGTGATGGACTGACGGCGCGCCTCGCTTCCCGGAACGTTCGTGCCTTGTGCCACCGCCACGTTGTCCTGAGCCGACTGGTTGTAGCTGTTCCGGATGCTGAACCGGTGGTTGCCCTCGAGCTTGTAGTTCAGGTCAAGCAGACCGGACCAGAGGATATTGCGGCTGTACTCGGTGCCGTCGAACCGGAAGACCGGCTGGCCACCGTATGCATAGGTCGGTGCCTCGCTGAAATCCTGTTTTGCGTACGAATCGGAATAGGTGAGAGCGGCGACAATGCCTGCCTCGTCAGCCTCGCCGATCTCGAGATGATCCCCGAGTGTCAGGTTGATGGCACCGTTCAAGGGCGCACGGTCCCGGCGCGATGCCCAGGTGTTCGGGAGTTGCTGCGCCAGCTGTGCAGATGAGAGTGAACCCGATGGGAATGCCCGTCCGCCATCATCCATGCCCAGCCAGTCCCTCGTCCCGCCGGAGGATGCCAGGAATCCCTGAGTGGATGTAATGGAGTTGTATGAGCTGGAAAGTCCGAACCGAATGACCCGCTCAGAAGGGAAGTCGATCGTGTTCATCTGGACCATGCCTCCGCTGAAGTCACCAGGCATGTCGGGTGTGGCGGTCTTGACGACGACCGTGTTTTCGAGAAGGTTGGCCGGAATCATGTCGAAGGCAAAGCTTTTTCTGTCTACTTCTGTGTCCGTGCTGGTGACGGACACGCCATTCAGCATGGTCCCGTTGTACCTGTCCGTGACACCGCGGACAAAGACAAACTTGTTGTCCACAACGGTGACACCCGTCACCCGTTTCAACGCGTCGCCGGATGTGGCGTCCGGAGTTTTCTTCATCTGTTCTGCGCTGAGTCCATCCCCGATTGACACGGATTGCTGCCGGTTTGACAAGACCGCAGATTCTGTGGAGAGGAGACGCTCTGCGGTGATGACAACTTCCTCGGTCTCAACCTGCTCGGTCTTCAGTGTGATCTGGAGTGGCTCCTGCTCTCCTGCAACTATCTGCAGGCCCCGGACGAGTTTCGTGGTGTAGCCCACGTACGTGATCCGCACGTCGTACGTCCCGACGGGAATGCCGCGGACTGAGAACTTCCCATTCAGGTCTGTGTTCCCTCCCCTGGAAGTCCCGACAAGAAGGATATTTGCCCCAACCAGTTCCTCTCCCGTCACTTCATCCCACACCTTTCCGGAAAGAGTGCCGGTTTCTTGTGCGAGGGCCCCTCCGGGCGGAACCGAAGCGAGGAGCAGAATCAAGGCTGTGGTGAAGTATCGAATCATTTGTATCACGTTGGCTCCAGTACTGTTCGAAAATCGTCCGGTCTCCACTCCTTCCGGATCTTTCGGGCTATGCCCATCTTTAAAGAGACGAGTAATGATACACCGGCTACATTACCTGAATGTTACGCCATCATTACCGAATGCTTAATATTCGTTCTCACAAGGGTGTTCCGGCAGAATGGCCGGGAAGAAGGGATTCTGGATGGTTTCGGATGACAGCACGGGGGGAATGCCGGAGCGGTCCCTCGCGCTTTTTCGGCGGGCTTCTCCTCCCGTGCAGTGATCAGGCTTCGCAAACTGTCGTTTGTTTACGTCCCCCACCCGCTCGAGCAGGCATCGTAACATTCAAACGCCGGCACCAGGAATGCCGAAATCAGTTGACATTCTCACCGAGAACTCGTATTCATCGGAACAACCAAACAACAGCCAACGCTGGAGCCACAATGCGACCCGACGCCACATTCGCCACACTGTTATAGTGAGATTCGTCGCTGACAATCTTTGAACCCGATCCTGGAGCTGGCCAGACCGCATATCAGAACCAAAGAACAGGAAGAACCTACGTTAATACGATGCCGTGAGTGTAGGTCGGGGTCAGAGGACACCGTTACCTATTTGCGCCCGAAAAGCATATACATTCAGTGTTTAATGTTATGAGCCTCCATCTTGACCTGTCTCGCCTTCATATCAGGCACCAAGCTATCACCCGAAGAAGGAAGCGTCAACAGTCGCGCGTTTATCGCGACGATCACTGTACTCAACGACATCAGTACAGCGCCCGCAGCAGGACTCAGCAAAATGCCGAAGCTAAACAGCACGCCTGCAGCCAGGGGCATGGCAATCGCATTGTAGCCAGTTGCCCACGCAAGGTTCTGCACCATCTTTCGATAGGTCAATTTCGCAAGCCGAATCATGGCAACAACATCCTGTGGATTGCTCTTGACGAGGATTATGTCTGCGGTTTCTACGGCCACATCCGTTCCTGCGCCAATGGCAATGCCGACATCGGCCTGTGCCAATGCCGGTGCATCGTTGATGCCGTCGCCGGTCATGGCGACAACAAGCCCTCTTGATTGGACTTCTTTGATCTTCGCCGCTTTCTCATTGGGGAGAACCTCTGCGAAATACTCATCCACACCAAGTTCGTCAGACACCCACTTGGCGACCTTCTTGTTATCACCTGTCAACATCATCGAACGAATGCCCATCTCTTTGAGCATGGCTATTGCATTTTTCGATTCGGGTCGAACAATATCCGCAAGAGCGATTGCGCCGGAAACCTTTCCATCGATGAGAACAAAGACTACCGTTTTCCCTTGTTCACTGAGCTTTTCTATACCTTCGGTATCCGCCGTCAGGTTGTTCTCACGGACGTAGCCCGGACTCACGACCTTCACGTCTTTTCCATTCACTTTCCCCTCAGCGCCTTTTCCGGGGATTGCCTTAAAATTCTCGACGGGCATTAGTCCACCCGCTGATCGCACAATGCCCTGTGCAATTGGATGCTCGGAATGCGCTTCGATCGAACCCGCATACCGCACAAGATCTTTCTCGCCATACTCAGTTCCGAACTTCTGGATATCTGTCACTCCGAACTTGCCTTCGGTCAGCGTGCCGGTCTTATCAAAAATGACGGCTTGAATGTTCCTGGCGATTTCGAAGGAGGCACGGTTTCGAATCAAGAACCCGTGCTTTGCAGAGAGCGCAGTTGACACGGCAATAACAAGTGGAATGGCAAGTCCAAGCGCATGAGGACATGCAATCACCATGACCGTCACCGTCCTCTCGAGTGCAAAGGCAAAGCTTTGATTCATGACGGTGAGCCACACTACCAGTGTTATAGCACCACCTGCAAGTGCGATGATAGTAAGCCATAGTGCTGCACGGTTCGCGAGATCTTGTGTTCTGGATTTACTCTGCTGAGCTTCTTTGACCAGATCGATCACTTGCGAGAGGAACGATTCTTTTCCCGTTCTCTTGACCTCCACAGTGAGCGACCCTTCCCCGTTGATCGCTCCGCCGATAACCTTGGCACCGGGTTTCTTGTTCACGGGACTCGACTCACCCGTCAGCATCGACTCGTTGACGGATGATTCCCCGCCGGCAACATCACCGTCCGCAGGGATCTTTTCTCCCGGCTTTACGAGGACACGGTCGCCTGCCACAAGCTCACCGAGCGGGATGTCTCGCACATTTCCATCCGGCATGATCTTATGAGCATCGGAAGGCATGAGCTTTGCAAGTTCCTCCAACGCTTTGGATGCGCCCAGAATAGATTTCATTTCAATCCAGTGGCCCAGCAGCATGATATCGATCAGGGTCGCAGTCTCCCAGAAGAATACCTCCCCTTTTAGACCAAAGACGACAACGGCGCTATAGACGTAGGCTGTGGAAATAGCGATGGCGATGAGCGTCATCATGCCGGGCCTTCGGGCTTTCATCTCATCGACGAAGCCCTTCAAGAAGGGATAACCGCCGTAGAAGAATATCAGAGATGACAGAGCAAAAAGCAGGTACGCATCGCCGGGGAAGCGGAGCGCAACGCCGAGACCTGCCCAATGCTGCAACATGGGCGAGAGAAGAAGGATGGGAACAGTAATAATGAGAGATATCCAGAAGCGTTTTCTGAAGCCTTCCACCGAATGCCCTTCGTGTGAATCGTGGTGCTCGCCCTCGTGCGCGCCATGACCTTTGTGCTTCTGCGGCGCTTGCGCATCTTCCTTCGGAATACTCACGGCACGCCCTTTCACATGGGGCTCGGGATTGGCATCGAATTTCCCTTTGTCGCCGGCAGAACAGAAATAGTAAGTAGTACCATTGTAATGCGAAACATGTGGTGTTGACTTCTCGTCAACTTCCATACCGCACACCGGGTCTTTGACCATTGTGTTGAGTCCTCACCTCTTATATAAGTGTGGTTCGCGAGTTGTGGGAGTTGAACCCGAATCGAAACGGTCACTCCTTCTTCTTGAAGATAACCCAACCGAGCACGAGGCCGAGACCTAGTGCAACCAAGGCAGGAGTCCACATCCAACTGCGTTCACTCATCCATCCGCTGCCGCTCATCCCGCCATTCATCATGCCTCCAGTCATTGCCCCGCCGCCGAAGAGCAGGAAAAGCGCGATAACGGCGACAAATGCGATGACGAGAGGCGTATTCGTTGTTTTGTTCATGGGATCATTCTCCTTTGAGAAATGCAACACGGAAGCAAGCAATGTTGTTCATACCCGAACGCATGCCAACTCAGTGTTTATGGCTAGGCGTTCCCATCTTGACCTGACTGGCTTTCACGTCAGGCACCATTCCATCACCCCGTTGCCAGCCAGCATAGCAGTCAGAACAGACTGATTTGCCCGCTTTCAAAGCGGCGGCTCAGTCACAGCTCTGGTGATCAAGTGCGCATCGATCGCAGTTGTCTTTGATGCAGCAGTTGTACTTTCGTTCTTTCATCAAAGACCTCTTCGCATCATTGAGGAGGGCCTTGGCTTGTTGTGCCTTCTCCTTTCCGCCAGCGGCCGTTGAGGGCGACTTTGCCTGGGCATAGCCCATGGTGGATACGATGAAGAGCAGGAAAAAGACCACGCTTGGACGCATAGATCCTCCTATCAGGTTGGTTACTTTTGTTATTTGATGCTACACTCGCGTAGAATGGATGCATGGTTTATATGACTGATGTCCTTAGCTGTGTATGAGGCGTGATAATCCGGTGGTCGGGAAAGCTCCATCGGGTAAACTTGCCTCGTCTCCCGTGAGCTTACGCCCTTTCCACAACAGGTAGATTGCCGGGTACACGGCGAGTTCCATAATGGCCGATGTCACCACGCCCCCAATCATCGGTGCGGCGATTCTCTTCATCACGTCTGATCCTGCACCATGACTCCACATGATGGGTAACAGGCCCAGAATGATGGTGGCAACCGTCATGATCTTCGGCCTGATGCGCTTGACGGCACCATGGTAGATGGCATCCTTCAGGTCAGCTACATTTCGCATCTGCCTTTTCTTCTTCCACTCTTCATACGCGATATCCAGGTAGAGGAGCATCACGACGCCGGTCTCGGCATCAAGCCCCGCGAGGGCGATGATGCCGACCCACACCGCGATGCTCGTGTTATAGCCGAGGATATAGAGGAACCAGAACGCAGTCCTTCTCATTGCCCAAGACATCGCAATAAACTCATGATTGATCCGTGGTGGCATTTTGCCCCGGATGGAATTTTGAAGAGGGGCAGCCCAGCCAGGGTAATGGTGGAAAATCAGCCACGACATGGTTGATTTTCATGCATCAATGATCTTCAGGTATGGAAAACACCGTCTATCCAAGGCAGGTCGTCCCAAGGGTTCTGGCGGCCCTCAAAGACAGTCCCGTTGTTCTACTCAACGGGGCCCACCACGTTTCGATTACCATGCACTTCAACAGAGCCATGCGAAGATGCTGTCTGATGGACCGTTCAAAACGCAGACGGAGCTCGCTCGTCATTTGTGTGTCGGCAGAGTGTGGGTCAGTAGGGCCTGGAAGGGGATCAAGAGGAGGGCCTGCTGATGAATGTCACATGTATTCAAGCATTGACTCTGTTGTAGAAAAACAGGATCATACCATCCCCGGACGTCTGCACCCCCTTGCACACGCACATGAGCGGAAGGACCGATTCATGACTTTCGAAGAGGCAGAATCAGCCATGGGCCTTCTCACCCCGGAGGGCCGAAGAGCTGGTAGGGTTCACCAAGTCGTCCAGGAAACCGTGGAAGGAATAAAGAACAACATCTGGCCCTCGACATGACCCGACACAAATGGAACGTCCGTTTTGCCGCCCTGCTGTTGCTCCTCCTGCTTGCCGCCAATCTGTATGTCTTCTTTGACCGCGAGTGGGAGTCATCGTTCTATCCTACATCCTACGCGACACTGTACTATCCGCTTGATGTCCCGACCGTTCGTGAGTGGAAGGTCCTGGACCGGAACCGGCTTCAGTTGAATCTGGAATGTACTGCAGAGATAGAGGAATGGCAAATCTTCACCGATGGCGAGGACCCGCAGACGGCGAGCGGCATGACGCCATCCTTCCGCATCGATACGACCTTCAGCGAGCTGCATACATACCGACTGGAACCGGTGCCGGCCGGTGCCGGCCCTCCGGTGGAGGTCACCGTACAGTTCTATTCCAAGGAATTCTATGGTTCGCGTGGGATGAACCGCCCTGATGTGTATGTCGTACGCGCGAATGTCCCCTGCGGAGAATTCGACCAGCTGCGGATACGCGATTGGGTCGATGACTATTCGTACGTCGGCGGGGAGGGACTCGCTGAGACAGAGCGTCTGCTGCGTGAGGAAGAGCTCGTCGTACTCCTCGTTGGACCAGTTGCAGTCGCTCCAGCTCCCGATCTGGCTGGTGAGCAGCACCGACAGGATGAAGTTCGGGTCGACGTCGCCGCCCCAGCCCCAGATGAAGAGGTCG
>DAINBR010000131.1:0-8701 GCA_036732865.1 Bacteroidota bacterium
CTGAGCGACTGAAGTGCCGAATGTCGCTCAGATTCGGCTTGTTGATGCACTCTCCTTTGGTTCGAGTCCTGCTCGCGGCGCAAAAAACCAGTTGCGGAAGCAACCAGCATTCGAGAAGAAAGTGAATCGAATTATGAAAACCTGTACACGGAAGAAGATCTGACGAGGCAAGTGGCTGAGTAGCGCCACTACGCAATTCCCTTGACAATCGCAATTCTTCTCCCTATCTCGAGATGGTGGGCCGATCTTGGGTTCACTCGTAACTTATCCCGCATTGGCACTGAGATGCACCGCAGAGCGCCGAAAGCTGGTGGAAGGATATTCTTCTCTCTTGTGACTTCATTTTCCCCGGTCATGTTCCGGAGCATCGATTGCTTTCTCTGCGTCTTCGTTCCCGCATCCTCCAGCTCGCCCCGCAAATCAGTGTAGAATTTGTGTAGCAACTTTGTGACAAGTGATGGCAATCTGTGGCAATCTATGAGATCGCGTTCTGACAAAACGCCTTTATTTTCGCCGCATCTGCCGACCAACATTTTATTCGTAATCAGCAGGTCGACGGTTCAAATCCGCCCGCCAGCTCCAAGATTCCCCAAGTTAGAAGCATCTTATCGCAGGATCAGAAGTTTCTTGGTTTCCGAGACGCTGCCCGCCACGAGCCGGTAGAAGTACACACCGCTTGCCAACCCCGCGGCCGGGAAATTCACCGAATGCGTTCCCGCTTCAACCTTTCCCTGCATCAACGTGGTGACCTCCCGACCGAGAATGTCATAAACGGTTAGAGCAACAACGCCGGGATTGGCCACAGTGAAACTAATTGTTGTGCTCGGATTAAATGGATTGGGGAAGTTCTGGAGAAGCTGGAATGCCGGGATGTCTCCGAACGTTCCCACTCCATTGAGAACACCCCTGAACTCAAAGATATCCCGGGATGAGATCGGCCTCAATGTGCGTAATTCGAACTGGTCACCGGGCTGAGGAAGGGTTGCCTCAGGCTGACCTGCAAATGTGAGCCCCCAGCTGTGGCGGAGAGCTCCGGAAGAGTCCCTCTCAAGTATGTATATCTCTTCAAGGTTGGACACTTCACCGTTCATGTCCAGCTCAGAGAACACAAATTCCGCCTTACGGTTCTCGGTCAGATTCCAGACAGTGAACCGTACAGGGGTGGCGGGGAACCCCGGTAACTCCCCGCTAGACGTGTCTGTTATAGTTGCAGTGAAGCTTATGCGGTAGTCATATGGGGCACGCCACGCCGGCACCAGACTGTCTCCCTGTAGCAGGCTGGGGAGATATCCCCCGCAGCCGATGATGGTCGGGGCGGCGGTCGTCCACCCCGACCGGGCGTTGTCGATCTCGGGCTGGGAAACGTCCCGGATCAGTAATCGCAAGCCGTCGAAGTACGGTCCTTCCCTCCTCCCGTCCATCTCGGTGGCCCTTGTCACGAGCGTGGTGCCCAGATTCAAATCTCTGACATCGTACACTGTGGCAGCCTGTGACGTGTCGTCAAACATAACTCGATACAGGTGACCTGTCAGGGCGTTCGGATCGACAATGTTGACGCGGATGTCGGCGCGTCCAGATCCCGCTGCGGCTACCACCGGGGGTCCGGGGAGGCGCGGTGTCTGCTTGGAGAAGATTAGCGTGCTGTCTGCAGAATAGTTGATCCCATCGGACACTACCGCCTTGAACCGGGCGGCTGTGGAGTTCGAGAGTGCCACGAGCCTGATGGGGACCTGAACGGAAGCCATACCGGACGGGATGTTCTGGGAAGAAATGAATGTGGTGTTGAGTCCCTCGTCAACGCTGTAGAACACTTGGAGCGTGAGCGGACTACGTTCCGGGTCTCCGACCAGGATCGACAAATCGATGGAATCGGATTCAAGGACGGCCGGTCCGAAGAGGTCTAAATTCTGTATCCTCACCGCCGGACTTCCGTTCATCGCGTTGTCAATGGAGAATAACCCGGAGACATCCCTTCCCATGACCAGGCCGGACTGATTCTTGCGGATGAGTCTGAGTTGTCCGAACGCCGCGTCTGAAACTTCGGAGGTGCTCCATTGAAATGTACCCGAGTTCGGGGCAGACGAAGCAACGGCATGCCACTCCTTCCCACGGTCTGACGTGTACCAGATTTCCACGCTGTCCTCGCCTCCTCCGGGCATCCACGCGATTGTTGTGATTCCCGAGAGTCGCTCAGAAGGTGATGGGGAAGTCAGCCGGATTGCATTCTGGACGGGACGGGTGTGAGAAAAGACCCAGGGAAGGAGGTAAGGAAAGTCATATGACTCGGGCCAGATAAAGTGCGTTCCCCTCTCGAACTCTGTGGAAAGGAGATGGGCACGACTCCGGATTTGTTTCGCGATGAGACTGTCCGGGAGCCCCACGCAATCCTGAGAGCGGCAGTGTGTATAGGTGACGAGTTCTCCGATGCGTTCAAATTCCTGAAAAGCATGCCGGGAGAATTCAACCGGGACGTCTTCATCGAGAGTACCGTGAAAGTTCCAGATGGGGATATTCCGTATAAGGGTGAAGACGAAGCCGACAGAGTCAGTGATGCCACCGCTCATCGGGACGCCGACGGCAAATTTCTCTGGGTATCGGGCGAGGAGGGCCCACGTGCCGAATCCTCCCATCGAAAGCCCTGTGAGGTAAATGCGATCGGTGTCCAGGGAATACTGGCGAGACAACGAATCGAGCAGGGTGATCAGAGTCCCGAAGTAGTGATCCCAGGATTCGTGCAGCGGCGAACACTGCGGCGCCAATACAAAACAGGGGTGTTTTGTCTGGTTGACAGGATCGGCCCAGACGGTGGCAAGCCGGTAATTGACTATGTGGCTGAGGGTATCGGTTCCGCGTTCTCCAGCGCCGTGCAAGGCGAGCACAATAGGGTACTTCTTCGCAGACGTGTAAGTTTCCGGGACAAACAGCCGGTAGATGACCGTTGTGTCCTTCTGTGTGAATGAACGTGCAACGAATTTGGAGACGATGGAGCTTTGAGAATGGGACTGGGATATTCCGACGGTGAGACCGAGTATCGCAACACACAGTGTCTTCATCATTGCTCCTAAATATTCGGTTTGCGGATGACCAGACGCTCTGTCCGGTTGCACGCGTTGTGTTGTCACCACACAAGATTCTCGAACACCGGACAAGGGTGCACTGTTCCCGGAGGGGGCAGAAACATCAAGATCCCGCCCTTCCGGGCGGGATCTTGTTCAATACCGCCGGGAGGCGGCGGGATCCTGACGCAACGGCTACACTTCTACCTACCGCACCAGCATCATTTTCTTCACATCCTTGAATGGGCTTCCGCTGCCATCCAGCGGTTCCACCATCATGCGGCAGAAATACGTTCCGCTTGGCACCGTTGCCATCCACCGTGCGTGATAGTAGCCTGCCTCGCGCTCGGCGTTTACCAGAGTGGCAACGTGCTGTCCGTACACGTCGAACACATCCATTCTGACGCGGCTCCGGGACGAGAGTCTGTAAGGGATGGTCGTCGACGGGTTGAACGGGTTCGGATAGTTCTGGAACAACTGGAAGTCGGTCGGGACACCAGCCTGCCCTTCGCGCACGTCGACCGCGACATCGATTTCAATAACCCACAGCGGGGAGTCGCCGGAGTATTCGGCGAAGTCCGGGGAATAGTTGACAAATGCGTACTCATCTTTTCCGTCTTTGTCCATATCCTTTGCGGGGTATCCGTAGAAAAGACGGGGGCTGAACGCCGTGATTCCGCTCTCTTTGAAAATGTCAAACAGCACCTGGTGTTGCCAGCTCGAAGAGTCTGCGGGATCACCCGTACCCTTGTACTCTAGAGAGAAAATCTGGCCGTTGGACTCCCCGGCGATCATGAGATCGGTCTTTCCGTCATGGTCGGGGTCGGCAACCTGCATGGAGCGCAACTTGCCCAACGCATTGACCGGAATCGTGTAGAGTTCCTTGATATTCGCCGAGGTCATCTTGCTGACGTCCGTGACTCCCGTGACAATGAACACCTTGTTGACAGGCTCCGTCCCGGCTATATACATCTCGTTGATGCCGTCCTTGTTGACATCGGTCACACACACGCCGTCGAGGGCTCCGAAATCGATACCTTGGGTGCTATAAAGCTCATCAACGGCGAATGCCTCGGTGAATTGCCCGTTGCCGGTGCACTCAAAAATCCTCATCGAAAAGAAGTTCCAGATGAACATGTGAATCTCTCTATTCCCGTCGTTGTCCAGATCGCCGGTAGTGGTGCTGTAGTTCGAGCCTCCGAAACTTTGAGAGTACTTCCATTCGTTGCTCCAGACAACGAAGCCAGCGAAATCTCCCTCGACGGAAGTAACAATGACTTCACGATTTGAAGCACCTGCTACGCGAACGCCGGTGATCAATTCGTTTTTTCCGTCTTTGTCGATATCCTCAATGGTGAGACTGTATGGGCGGAAGTCATAGCTCGGCGCGGAATCGAAATTCCATTGACTGGAAGCTTCGTAGAGGCCCGTCGTGCTGTTCAGAAAGCCGTACGCGTTCTGCCCCACAACATTGCTCCATTCGAATACCCAGACTCGGGAGGGATTGGGATCGTTTGTCGGGGATGAAGGAAATGTTACGACGATGTCGACAATGCCATTGTTGTTGAGATCACCCACCGTGAAGTTCGCGTAGGTAGCGCCCTCGACCGGAATGACCCACGACCAGACCAGTTTGTACGAGTTGTTGGCGTCGGCTTCATACATCAAAACCGCATTGGTATCGAGATCCGTCCACGAGCAGAGTATTTCCCCCCATCCATCCTTGTCTGTATCAAACCCGGCCTTGACTGTGCCCATCTCTGTGATGTCTTGGAGGGTGAGATAGGGAACTGTGGTTTGTTTCCAGGCGATTGTCCACTGTTGCGCAAAACAGAAGCTCACGACGAAGAACAACAGAGCTGAAACTAGTGCAAGACGCTTCATTTCCGGCCTCCAATAGCATGGGAGTGGAACGAGAGTTTGTTGCTGCGGATGTCCTATAATCGTGCGTTCAAACGAAAATGTCAAGCCACGTATTAAATGGCTCCGACCGTTCGTCGACGGATCTCCTCTGCGTTCGGTGTGATCATACCTTCCTCTGCCAGCGCAGGCTCCTTCGGGTCGATTGTCCGATTGAAGCAACGATGTAATCACGGCTCAAGTTTTGATGTGGCAATCCGAACCCTTGACTTTCGCCCTCGGCATTGGTAGATTCTCGCCGGGTCGATTGCCACACACCACAAATGCCCCGGGAGGCCAATTATGCGCTTGCTTGCGATAGTGCTCGTTGCTTCCTTTCTCGCCGGATGCAGCCACAAGACCGTACAGCCCGTAAGCTATCGGGAACAGATCCAACCGGTCCTCAATTCCCGATGTGTACAATGCCACAATGCTGATCTCAGTCGGGGGAGGATCATGCTCCACTCGTACGAAACACTGATGAATGCCCGTACGTATCCGGGGAAGAAGCCGCTCGTTGTTGCCCAGGAGCCTGCGAAAAGTTGGCTCTATATCGTTTGCGCCACCGATCAACCCCACTATCGGATGCCTCCGGATACTTCGACCGTTGTGGCTCTTCCGCGAGATCAGCTGAGACTTATGGCAAAATGGATCGAAGAAGGTGCCAAGGAAAATTAGCAAACCAACCCTAACACATGTGAGTGCTCGCTATGAAGAAGCTCGGAATAGTACTGCTTGCGTGGTCTTTGTTGGGGCCCAAGTGACCTTGTTCGCCCAGGAAAAGAAGGTCGAGAAGACGCAGAAGCATGCGGAGAAAGTGAAGAAACATCACCCAAAGAAGGGTGAGATGATGGACATGAAGGGCGAGAAAATGGAGAAGAAGGGTGAAATGATGCAAAAGAAGGGCGAGAAAATGGAGAAAAAGGGAGAGATGATGCAGGAGAAGGCTGAGAAGAAAGTCGAGAAAATGGAAGGTCAGAAGCAGAAGCAGTATGGACAGCAGAAGGAGAAGACGATGGAGAAGATTAAGTAATCGTCTTTCGTGGCGGCAGGATCAAGACAGAGGCCGGTTCTCCCTTCGAGGCGAGGACCGGCCTCTGCGTTGTTACCTCAACCCACTCCCAAAGGAAGTCAAACCCAGAAGCATACCACCAGTGAAGAGATACCACGAAAATGAGGCTAGCGGTTGTTGATGCATCGCCGCATCAGCATTCACCAGAAAAGACGCCAGCACGAGTGTTCCGCCAAGGCAGATGAGCAGCCATCGAACCCGCGAAATCCGCACCGGCCGCCCACGCGACTCTCGAATAAGGACTGCAATGCCCGCGACAATAAGACACAGCGAGACCAGAACCGGAGCGAGAACAGGAGCGACCCACGGGAGTGGAATGAGAAAGAGGATGTCGTCGGTAAACAGGGAGGCGGGCCAGTCAAGAATGGCTTTGAGAAAAATATAGTAGAAGATATCCCAGACCCCAAATGCGATCGAGAAGTATGAAAACCGGGCAAGAAAATCCTTTCCGGACACCCATCCGATGACGCCCAGCATGATCACTGTCGCGACCTCGCGGGCCACCTCGACAATGACAATGCTCTGTGGCATGACCACCAGAGGGAACACAAACCCATCTGGATAGTAGTGGAGACGAAGGTAGACCACCACTGCGGCTTCAAGATAACCCATTGCGATGGCGAAAAGTGTAACGGCGGCGATTCTGGGTTTCAAGGAAGTCATCTCCGCGGCTGTCTGGAAATTGGAATCCTCATTGTTGCGGCTCATGCACTGTGGCTGGGACTGTAATGTACCTTCGCATCCTCTGAACTTCAATGGTAGAGCCCCCCGACGCCCTTTCGGCCATCTGCTCATGGATTTCTCAATCTTTTTTGGTACATTTTGGTGATCGGGCAGACACAAATGCACGGCACCCCCCTATGAACCTTTATCCGCGAAAGCTTTCTCTGCAACTCATGATACCCCTGACAGTGATTGTGATGCTTGTCGGCGTGGCGTCAGGGATCATCCACATGAAGACCCAGGAGCGTCAGCTGCTGGACGCAATGATCACGGGCGCCGACCAGCTTTCGGGGAGCATCGTCAGCGCGACCTGGCACGCCATGCTTGCCGATCAACGGGAGCGGGCGTATGATATCATGCAGACGATTGCCACCAAGCAGGGGATCAACCGCATACGCATCTTCAACAAAGAGGGGCGGGTGATGTTCTCCACGGCACCCGGCGATTCAGCCAAGGTTGACAAGCAAGCAGAGGCGTGTGCGATTTGCCACGCATCAGGGAGCCCTCTCGTGCGGGTGGATATGCCCGCGCGTACGCGTGTCTTCCGTTCCCCGGAGGGCGCGCGCGTCCTCGAGATCGTCACTCCCGTGTACAACGAGCCTGCCTGCAGCAATGCGGACTGTCATGCCCATCCCGCGAAGTTGAACGTCCTGGGTGTCGTTGACGTTGCCCTGGACCTGCGCACTGTCGATGCAGAAATCAGCACCGTCCAGGAACGGGTGCTTATTGTTTCCGCAATCCTGGTGTTCCTGATATCGGTCTTTATTATTTTCTTCACGCGACGGTATGTGGCGGCGCCGATTCAGAAGCTCATCGGCGGAATCCGAGCGGTGAGCAAAATGAACCTCGACAAACCGGTCGAGATTAGTTCATCGGAGGAACTCGAAGAACTCGCACAGACTTTTGACACCATGCGGGTGAGACTGAACGAGGCGATCAGCCAGTTGAACGACTTCACCCAGGGACTCGAGACGAAAGTAGAGCAACGTACTGAAGAGCTGAAGGCTGCGCATCAGAAGCTGTTGCGCAGCGACCGGCTTGCCTCCCTGGGGCAGCTTTCCGCAAGTGTTGCACACGAGATCAACAACCCGCTCTCGGGGGTGCTGAACCTTTCCATGCTGATGCAGCGCATGGTGAAGGAGGACGGCATACCGCCGCAAAGAGTCGAGGAATTCAAAAAGTACCTGACACAGGTGGTCAACGAGACCAGTAGGGTGGGCAGGATCGTGCAGGACCTGCTTGCGTTCTCCCGGCGATCGAAACCGCATCAGCATGCGAACACGGACTTTAACGCCGTGGTGCGGACCACGGTCAATTTAATAGGGCACAAGTTGAAATTGATGGGCGTCGCGATGGATCTTCAGCTGGACGAAAAACTCCCACTCATTACCTGTGATGCCTCCCAGATGCAGCAGGTCCTGATCAACCTGGTGATGAACGGTGCCGAAGCCACCCAGAACAAAGCCAACGCACATGTGACGGTCCGGACTTCTCACGACCCAGCCGACGATTCGCTGGTCCTCGAGGTCAGCGATACCGGCGACGGTATTGCGCCGGAAAATCTCGCGAAACTGTATACTCCTTTCTTCACGACAAAGGGGGAGGGCAAAGGCGTGGGCCTCGGGCTTGCCGTGGTCTACGGCATTGTACAGGCACACGGAGGTGACATCGAAGTGCACAGCACCGTGGGTCAAGGAGCCCAGTTCAAGGTGACGCTGCCCGTCGAACCCGTCCAGGTTGCACAGGGTGTTGTGCCTTCCGCGCCGGAACGGGTCTTGTGAAATCGATGTATATTGTTGCACTGGGCGGGATTGAGGAAGACATCCTGACCGCAATTGAGCACGGCCTCCGGCAGATGTACGGGCATGAAGTGAAGCGCTTGCCCTCGTTGCCGGGGCCTGAATACGCCTTTGACCCGCAGCGCGGACAGTACAGCTCCGCGCACATCCTG
>DAINBR010000132.1:0-8669 GCA_036732865.1 Bacteroidota bacterium
ATAAGCCTCTTGAAATTGCGCCGATCTCCAGACGTATTGAGGAGTTGCTGACCTGCCCCTCTTGAAATCGTTCATTCCTCTTAACGTGTTCCCAAGCATGGTAATCCGGCTGGATTTTCTCGCATTTTTGGGAAATCGATAAGGGTTTTCATTGAGAATATCCTGTAGATTTCGGCAATTTGGCACGGTGCAGCTTGGCATGTAGATTGACCGCAATTCCCCCAATCGCTGTGTGAAAAGGGATTCCCCGTGAAACAGTTCGTCTTGCTGTGTGCATTCGGACTTCTCTGCGCCCCGCTGGCTGTTGCCCAGTCGGACGCTGACTGCCTGGGATGCCACAGCGACGCTTCACTCAACACGACCCGCAAAGGGAGAACCATCTCCCTTCATGTGGACGGCCCGTCGTTTGCACAATCCGCACATGCGGGTCTCGGCTGCGTGGCGTGTCATGAGGGATTCAACGCACAGGAGCTGCCCCACGCACCCAGGATTGTACCGGTGAATTGCCTCTCGTGCCATCAGAGCGACGAGCTGACAAACTTTTCCCAGAGTGTCCACGGCAAGTCCGGAAGGGGTAAGAGTGCTTCCGCAGGGTGCACCGACTGCCACACCAAACACGCGATTCGCAAGATTACCGATCTTGATGAGCAGAACCGGAAGGAAACCGGTCAGCTGGTATGTGTCCGCTGTCATGGTGAAACAGCGGCGCGCTACCATCTATCGGATCACAGCAAAGCCCTCACCCGGAGAATCAAGGGGGCGCCAGGCTGCGTTGCGTGCCATGGAGCACATGCGGTCAAAGCCGGCACGGATACATCGTCAGCCACTTCGCGCATCCATGTCTCGACCACGTGCCTGGCCTGTCATCTCGACAATCCGGAAGTCCGGGACAAAGTCGGGCCATCCGCCGGTTTCATCGTCAGCTATGAAAACAGTGTCCACGGTCAAGCCATCAAAGCGGGAAACGAGGCTGCGGCGACGTGCGTAGACTGCCACTCGGGACATGAAGTACGGAAAGCCTCGGATCCCGCATCGGGAGTCGCAAAACCGAACATTGCGACGACGTGCGCCAAGTGTCATGGCGACATCCGTGACGCGTACGAGGGCAGCATTCACGGGCAATCACTGGCAAAAGGCAACTCCGCAGCTCCCGCCTGCACGGATTGCCACGGCGAGCATTTTATCCTCTCCCACACGGATGTGCGCTCCCCGGTCGCGGCAGCAAACGTCTCAACACAAGTCTGCTCGCCATGCCATGCCTCGGTGAAACTCACCCAGAAATTCGGGCTTGCCAGTGACAGGTACCAGTCATTTGAAGACAGCTACCATGGGCTTGCCGATAGGGCCGGATCGGTGGAAGTTGCGAACTGCGCAAGCTGCCATGGCGTCCACAACATCAAGCCATCCTCGGACTCCACGTCCCGCATCCACGTATCCCGCCTCGCCGAGACGTGCGGTCATTGTCACCCGGGCGCGAACGTGAACTTCACCAAAGGTGCGGTGCACGTCCTTCCCACCTCGGGGCAGGATCAGTTGCTCTACGTCGTGTCGAATTCCTACATCGCGCTGATCCTCGTGGTAATCGGAGGGATGTTCCTCCACAACCTGACGGATTTCCTGAAGAAGTCCAAACGCCAACTTGCCTACCGCCGGGGCGATCTGCAGCGGACCCACGTCGCGCACAGGCTGTACGTCCGCATGACATTCGAAGAACGGCTTCAGCACGGGACCCTTCTCGTGAGCTTCATTACGCTTGTCCTCACCGGTTTCGCATTGCGGTATCCTGATGCCTGGTGGGTGTCGTCAATCCGTTCTCTGAGCGGGTGGATGTTTGACCTCCGCGGGATTGCCCACAGGGTGGCGGCGGTCGTCCTGGTCGCTGTAAGCCTCTACCACGTCTACTACATTCTGTTCGTCCCCCGCGGCAAGGAACTCATACGGGATCTTCTCCCCCGCCGGCAGGATCTGCTTGACGCGGCACACGTCCTCAAATTCAATTTCGGATTCTCGAAGAGCAGGCCGCAGTTCGGACGGTTCAGCTACATCGAGAAGAGCGAATACTGGGCACTCGTTTGGGGGACCTTTGTCATGGGATTGACCGGAGTGATCCTTTGGTTTGACAACATCTCACTCAACCTGATCACCAAGCTCTGGTGGGATGTGGCTAGGACGGTGCATTACTATGAGGCGTGGTTGGCGACGCTGGCGATCCTCGTCTGGCACTTCTACTTTGTCATTTTCAATCCCGACACGTACCCGATCAATCTCGCTTTCTGGAAAGGAACTTTGACAGAGGAGGAAATGGAGGAAGAACACCCGCTGGAACTGGCGGAGATCAAGCGGAAGGAAATGGAAGTGGAGCATCAAGATTCGGAGCCCGATGGAGTGGAATCTTGATGCAATTTGCTGTACATTTGTATGACATCATCAATCTCTGGAGGGTACGCTTCATGAAAGCAATCGGTGTAGTCTTGACGTTCACACTCGCGCTCGTTTTCCTGGCCGGAACAGCGGCTGCGGAAAACAAGTTCGTCGGCACGAAGACCTGCGCCATGTGCCACAAGGCAAAGGACAAGGGAGAGGCCATGGTGATCTGGCAGAAGAGCGCACATGCGAATGCGTACAAGACGCTGGAATCTGAGGCATCCAAGAAAATCGCAAAAGAGAAGGGTCTCACGAAACCGCCGGCGGAAGCCCCGGAGTGCCTGTCGTGTCACGTCACGGGCGGCGGCACGGCGAAGAATGTTGAAGCAACCTTCAGCATGAAAGAAGGAGTGACGTGCGAGGCATGTCACGGCGCCGCTTCGTCGTTCAAGATGCTCCACTCGAAGGCCGAAAATAAAGCGAAGGCCATTGAAGCTGGTATGATCACCGGCGACAAATCGAAGACATGCGAAACCTGTCATAACGCAAAGAGCCCGACGTTCAAGGGCTTCAAGATGGCCGAGATGTGGGCCAAGATTCAGCACCCGCTTCCCAAGAAATAAGCAGTTCTCATAATCCAGGAGGAGGGGGTGGTTGGGAGGAACATTCCTCCCGTGCCCCCTCCGTCCGTCTCTGGGCCCACGAGGTTACGAGTCACTGATGTCTAAGCGCAGATTTCCGGAGCTGGTGTACAACCCGCTCAGCTTGGCCGGTGCTGCACTGGCCGCGGCCTGCCTGATCTCCATTGTTTTCTTGACCCTGGTCGAAGTCTTCCAGGAGTCCGCTCCCGCATACATCGGAATCATTTCGTACGTCCTCCTCCCCATCCCGATGCTCCTGGGGCTTCTCGCTGTGGCAGTGGGGGTGTGGAGGGAACGGAATCGACGGCGCAGGGGCGTGCCCGCGAGCCGGCTGTTGGTCACGGTGGATTTGAATCAACCACGGCACCGTGCGGCAGTCACTTTCTTCTCCGCGGTGACATCCATCGTGCTGTTGTTTACCGCGTACGGAAGCTACCGGGCATTCGAGTGGACAGAATCCCTTGCGTTCTGCGGTACCCTCTGCCACACAGTGATGGAGCCGGAGTACACGGCGTACCAGTCGTCTCCGCATGCACGCGTGAAATGCGTCGACTGCCACGTGGGCTCAGGCGCTGGGTGGTATGTCAGATCCAAGCTCTCCGGCGCGTACCAGGTGTATGCGGTCCTGGCGAACGTCTATCCGCGGCCGATCCCGACGCCCATCAAGAACCTGCGTCCCGCCCAGGAGACCTGCGAACAGTGTCACTGGCCGTCGCATTTCTCGGGCGAAAAGAAAGTCATCAACACATATTTCAAATCGGACGAGCAGAACACACGATGGACAATCGGGTTGATGATGAAAATCGGCGGAGGCAATGAGGAACGTGGTCCTGCCGGCGGTATTCACTGGCACATGAACATCGCCAACGAAGTGCAGTATGTATCGACGGATTCTCTGCGACTGGAAATTCCGTATGTCTGGCTCCGGGACCGGAACTCTGGCACAATGACAGAGTACGTGGCGGAAAGCGCACCGGAGGATTCCGGGAAACTGCGTGCCTCCCCGAGGCTGCGCATGGACTGTATTGACTGTCACAACCGGCCTTCGCATATTTATCGGCCACCGATGCGCATCGTCGACCAGAGCATGGCGGTCGGACGGATCGCCACCACACTCCCCGGAATCCGGGGAAAAGGCATCGAGGTTCTCACGCACCCGTATGCGACCAGGGCCGGGGCAATGGACAGCATCGCTCTCCTGGTGCGCGATTTCTACACCACAACGTACCCGCAGGTCGCCTTAACCCAGCGTGAACAAATTGATGACGCCGTTGCTGAACTCCAGACGCAATATGGGAAGAATTTCTTCCCGGTGATGAAGGTGCGGTGGAGCGCCTACCCGAACAATATCGGCCACATGACCAACCGCGGGTGCTTCCGTTGTCATGATGGCAAGCATGTCAGCCCCGATGGGCGCCGCATCACGAACGATTGCAACAGCTGTCATACCATCTTGTATCAGGGGACGGATCCCGCCCCTCAGTCAATGTCCCTGGCGGGCCTTCCCTTCCAGCACCCCGAAGATATCGGGGAGACATGGCAGGACACCAACTGTGTCGAATGCCATTCGGGTCAATAGCGCGGGATTGCGATCGATCACGATCAGGCTGTTATGAAAGGACAATTGGTATGAATGGGAAACGCCTCCTCAGTCTCGTTATGCTGCTGGTGAGCGGCGTGGCGGTTGCTGCCGCCCAACTGGTGACGGGACGCCTGGCGACATCGTTCTATGCCTGGGAACAATTCGACACCGTCGGGACCTCGCACCAGTCGGTACGTGCCTTCCAGGCTGTCCAGTTGTCGGTTGCCCAGGGTGATGTCGCACTACACACATCGCTCCTGGGGACGACAAATGTCGTGGGCGAGTTCGGTGACGCGGGAAGGGTGCGCCTCTTCAATCTCTATCTGAGCTGGCTGAACATCGGCAAGAGCGTGGACCTGCATCTCGGCCGCCAGCTGGTGTTCGCGGGAGTCGGCAACGGCTCCATCGACGGGCTCGTGGCGCAGGCCTATTTCCTCAACCGCGGGATCCGGGTGACGGGCTTCGGCGGCGCCACCGTGTCGCCCGAGTTTGCCGGTGTGAGGAAGAACATGCACGAGAACTACCACTTTGGCGGACAGATTGTCACCACGCTGATCCCTGACGCCCGCGTCGGCATCAGCTACGCCAACCGCCGGGAAGAGCGCGACCCTTACTGGGCGCTCCGCACGCGCGACACATCATTCACTCCGGTGTCGTACCTCGTTGTGCGTGATGCGGATGCCGAAGAGCTGGGGAGCGTCGACGCTTCCTACATGCTCCGCGACCGGTTGTCCGTGTACGGACGGTACGATTATGATTTCAAGAATGTGCGGACCTCCAGGGCGCAGGGCGGTGTGCGCGTCAACGTCAACAGTGCGCTGGCCGTCACCGGCGACTATATCCATCGGCTTCCGCGCATTTCCTTCAATTCCATCTTCTCGGCGTTCGTCACAAATGCGGTGGATGAGATCGAAGGCGGGGTGGAGTACGGCTTCACACCCATGCTCCGCGCCTTCGGCCGCGTTGCGCACGTCTCCTATGCGGAAGAGGAACAGAGCACGCGGTGGACTCTCGGCGTGAACAGCGCCTACGGGAGTGCAAGTTATTCCGGAAGTGATGGCTATGCGGGAGAGCTGCAGTCGGTCAGTCTGCAGGGCACCTATCCGTTCTGGGGGAAGACCGTCGTCCCGATGGCCGGTCTCTCGTATGCGTCGTACCGGTTGAGCAGGGAAAGCGAGCGTCAGAGTGCCTTCGGCGTTCTGGCCGGGGCCATTGTGCGGCCCGCACCTGCGTTCTCGCTCGATGTGCAGGGACAATGGCTGAACAACACCCTGATGCAGCGCGACCTGCGTGTGCAGGTGAAACTCATGTACTGGTTTGCAGAACGGCTTTCACTCTTCAACGGGGAGGGCAACCAATGATCCGGCGCTCGTATTTCTTTCTGGCGGTTGCGGCCGGCGTGCTCGTGACGGCGGCTCTCGCGGTTCGACCGGTGGCACAGATCGGGTGGCCCCAGCTTGATGACAGCAAGCAGATGAAATTCTCCCACAAGACGCACATCGAAGGCGCGGGCGTGAATTGCGAAACGTGTCATCCCAACGCTACCACCAGCAAACGCTCCAGCGACAATCTCCGTAGTGTGCACGACAACTGCACGTCCTGTCACGAGGAACAGATCAACAACCAGTGTGATTTCTGCCACGTGGATCCGGAAAACATTCAGGTGGTCCCGGCTCAGGTGCGCGAGATCCAGTTCTCGCACATCCAGCATGTGGGCATCCTGAATGTGCAGTGCACGACATGCCATGCGGGGCTGAACGAAGCGGATTTCGCAGGTCCGGAACACATGCCGGCGATGACCGCCTGCGCGACGTGTCACAATGATATGAGAGCCAGCAACGCCTGCGAATCCTGTCACGCACAGATGACCGGGTTGATTCCTCCGGATCACCTTGAGGCTGGTTTCAGGAGAAATCACAAGAACCTGACGCGGCTGAGCGGCATGGAGACAAATTGTGTGACCTGCCACACACAGAATTTCTGCGGCGAATGCCACACGCCGGGGGCCGTCATGCAGTTTGGAAACGGTCCGCTGATGAGCGATCCCAATCCGCGGGTCTTCCCCGGGACGTCGGTCCCGCAAACGACGCTGCAGCGCGCCCACGATATGAACTACCGCTTCACCCATGGCATCGATGCAAAGTCAAAATCGTCGGAATGCTACACCTGCCATGCGGCACAGGAGTTTTGTGGAGAATGTCACGAGGCGGGAGACAATATCACAGCGCATTCCTTCAAACCATCATGGCACCTCGGGGCCGGTTTCACGACGCTCGGCGTCGGGAGTGGCGGCGGCCGTCACGCCCAACTCGCCCGGCGCGACATCGAATCCTGCGTGAACTGTCACGATACACAGGGCAATGACCCGACCTGTATTACCTGTCATGCCGATGGGGATGGTTTCCGCGGCACGGACCCGCGGACACATCCGACGGGGTACATGCGAGGGGAACACGGCGTGTGGCACGCCAGTAGCGGTGCCACGTGCTACAATTGCCACACAGACCTCAATGCGCGTCCTGACGGGGTCAAAGGGAGAAACTTCTGCGGCTATTGCCACGGCTAAGGAGGATGGAATATCCATGAGAGCATTGATGCGGTCGCTAGGTTGTGCCACCATTACTATCCTCCTCGGTCTGGGAGCTGCGGGATGCGGTGCGGTGAACGATGACCTTCCCGCACTAAACACACCAGGGTCGCAAATCCACGAAGCCGGCTGGAACGACCAGACGTCTGCCAACTTCCACGGCACGATCCTGCAGGCTGGCAACTATGATTACGAAAAGTGCGTGACCTGCCACGCAAAGTCGTTTATGGGCGGCACGAGTGGCGTGGGCTGCTTCTCCTGCCACCAGTCCTTCCCTCACAAAGCCGGCTGGGTTGACACCGCATCGACCGGCTTTCATGGCAAGTTCCTCCGCCTCGGCATGGGCCAGCTGAATGATTGTGCGAAATGCCATGGTGCAGGCTTTGACGGCGGTACCAGCGGCAGATCATGCTACACCTGTCACGCCTCCTACCCGCACAAGCCGGGATGGTTGGATCCTGCGTCGTCGGCCTCACACGGAAAATTCCTGAAGACAATGAATTGGCAGACCGTGGAGTGTGCACGCTGCCACGGCAGTGACTTTGCCGGCGGGAGCAGCGGGAAAGCGTGCTTCACCTGCCATGCCTCCTATCCACATACGGTATTCGTCGCGGCATCCGGGCATGCGGGCTATCTGTTGAGTCAGGGGTATCCCCTTGCCCAGTGCAAGAGTTGTCACGGCAACGTATATACCGGCGGGTCGGTCGTGAACGTCTCCTGTTCGTCCGCAGGATGCCACGTGGACAACACCGGCGGGGCCAAATCGCCGGAGACGTGCAACACCTGTCACGGACAATTCCGTGCGGTGGCGAGCGATCCGCTTTCCGCTGCGCCACCCAAGAGTGTGCTGGGTGATTCACTGACGAGCGCGCAAGGAGTCGGCGCGCATTCCAGGCATCTGTTGTCAGGCATCCTGGGCAGGCCTGTGAAGTGCACGGAGTGCCATGTGAGGCCGGTGTCGTTGTTCGCTGCGGGGCATGTCGACACGCCGCTGCCGGCTGAGGTCGTCTTCAATGACACATTGGCGCGGCTCAAAACCGGCAGAGGCACTTATGACCCCGCGCCGACGTACAATGCGGCAACGCTGACCTGTGTCAACACCTATTGCCACGGCAACTGGCAGATGAAGAAGTCCGAATCCATCTATCCACAATTCTTCACGGACTCGGTGATGGTCGGTGCTGCGCAGGCGCCGGTGTGGAACGGCGGAGCCTCGGAGGCGTCATGCGGGAGCTGCCACGGCACGGCAGAGTCCGTGACTCCGAAGGGCCACGTTGCATTCAACCTGAACAGCTGCGTCAACTGCCACATCGGCGTTGTCAATGGCTCCGGCCAGATCACCAATCAGGCGCTCCACATCAATGGCAAAGCTAACGTTTTTGGTCTGGAACGGACATTCTGACGGTGCACTGACCGTTTAGGGAGTCCGCACTTCCCGCACACTGGATCCCGGTTCCGCACACGCGGGGCCGGGATTCCTGCTTTTGCACTCCTG
>DAINBR010000133.1:0-8571 GCA_036732865.1 Bacteroidota bacterium
CTACCTGTCGAGTCGTCCACCACCTGGGCGTACACGTGACGCAGACTGCGGAACACGGTCAGGCGGGGCCGCTCCGTCGTTCCGGAGATCTCCAGCCTGATGTGCCGCTTCAGGCGGTTGCGATTTTGCATTCTGTTTCTCGTGATCATACGTTCCGCACTCCCGCTGGACTTCGATTTTACGTTTTCGCACCGCCGGCAGCGGCCGCCTTACCGGCTTTCCGCCGGACCCGCTCGCCTTCGTACTTCACGCCTTTGCCCTTGTACGGTTCGGGCGGACGGAAGGAGCGAATCTTCGCTGCGACCTGTCCCACCAGCATCTTGTCGATGCCGCTGACGATGATATTCGTTTGTGTCGGCGCCTGGATGGTGATGCTCTCCGGTGCCGTGAAGAGGATCGGATGGGAGAACCCGAGCAGCAGCTGCAGTTTCTTTCCCTTTATCTCCGCACGGTATCCGACACCCACCAGCTCGAGCTTTCGCGAGTAGCCCGTTGTCACGCCGGTCATCATGTTCTGCACCAGCGCACGCCAGAGGCCATGCAGGGCCCGGTGTTTTTTCTCGTCGGAATGGCGCTTGAGGAGCACCTGGCCGTCCGCCACTTCGACGGCGATGTCGGGATGCACGGTTGCCGCGAGCTCGCCTTTGGGCCCGGTGATCTTGATCTCGCGTCCCGCCAGGTGCACGTTGACACCCTTGACGATCGCTACAGGTTTCTTTCCTATCCGTGACACTGCACAATCTCCTTCGTTACCAGATTTCGCACAGCACTTCGCCGCCGACCCGCTGCGCGCGCGCCTGTTTATCGGTCATCACCCCGCGCGAGGTGGAGATCACGGCGATACCGAGTCCACCCAGCACCCGCGGCACCGCTCCTGAATCCACATACTTCCGGAGGCCAGGACGGCTCACGCGCTTCAGTCCGCTGATGACGGGCTGGCCGTCATTATATTTCAACTGGATGCGCAGCACACCCTGCGCGGTGTCTTTCGTTTCCGTGAAACCACCGATAAACTTGTTCGCTATCAGCAATTTGGTGATTTCGCGCTTCAAGTTGGAAGCCGGGACGTCGACGCGCTTTTGGCCCGCCTGCAGGGCGTTGCGCAACCGCGTCAGATAGTCGGCGACCGGATCGGTCATAGTCATGGTCGATGTCTCCTCAGTCTCGCACGTTCGGTCATTGGGTGCCGCTTACCAGCTGGCCTTAGTCACGCCGGGAATTTTCCCCTCGAGCGCGAGTTCGCGGAAGGCTATGCGGGAGAGGCCGAACTTCCGCATGTACGACCGCGGACGCCCCGTAACGTTGCACCGGTTGTGCAAACGCGTGGGACTGCTGTTGCGCGGCAGCTTCTGCAGGCCTTCATTGTCACCCTTGGCCTTTAACTCTTTGCGCAGCGTGGCGTACTTTGCCACAAGCCGCTCCCGCTTCCGCTGCCGTGCCTTTGAACTGGTCTTCGCCATACTGACTCTGCTCCTGTGCACTTATGCTTTGGGTGTTGCGAGGACTTCCTGCCGCTTGACGAACGGCATGCCGAACGCCTTGAGCAGCTCATACCCCTCTTCGTCGGTCCTCGCGGTGGTCACAAACGTGATATCCATGCCGAAGATCCGGACGATTTTGTCTACGTCTATTTCCGGGAAAATCGTATGCTCCTTGACACCGACCGTGTAATTGCCCCGGCCGTCAAACGCCGTGTCGGGAAGACCTCGGAAATCCCGCAGGCGAGGGACCGTGACGCTGATGAACCGGTCCATGAACTCATACATCTGCGTCCGGCGGAGTGTCACACGGCAGCCGATGGGCATCTTTTCACGAAGCTTGAAATTGGAAATGGATTTCTTCGCGCGCGTGATGACCACTTTCTGTCCGACGATGGCCTCAAGGTCCTTCGCCGCCGCCTCGACCAGTTTCGGATCCTGTGTCGCCTGGCCGACGCCGATGTTGATGGCGATCTTGTCGAGGCGCGGCACCTGCATGACGTTGGAGTACTGGAACCGCTTCATCAGTGCCGGGATGACCTCATTCTTGTAGGTGACACTGAGGCGTGCGATAACTTTTTCCTTCGGGCGCGCGCTCTTGGGGGTCTTGGCGGCTGCCGCCCCTTTCGGCTTTGCTTCCTTCGCCGGACGTGCGGCTTCTTTCTTGGGTTGCTGCTTTTTCGGTTTCTCGTCGCTCATACCAGTGACCGCTCAATAGATGGTTCGTGGACCGTGGCGTCAGAACATCTCGCCCGTGGCTTTTGCCACGCGCATGCGCCGCTTCTTGCCGATGGATTCGTCTTTCACCACTTTGGTGCCGACCCGGGTCGGCTGATTCGACTTCGGGTCCAACAGCATCACGTTGGACATGTGGATCGGCGCTTCGCGTTGCACGATTCCCCCCTGCGGGTTGCGCTGGCTGGGGCGCGTGTGACGCTTCATGATATTCACCCCCTCGACAATGATCCGCCGCGTCGCGGGGTACACCTTGAGCACTTTGCCGGATTTCCCGCGGGAATTCCCGGCAATCACAATGACGTTGTCATTCTTCCTGATATTCATGCGCGCTGCTTCCTTATAGCACTTCCGGTGCGAGGGAGACGATTTTCATGTATTGCTTCTCGCGCAATTCACGGGCCACAGGCCCGAAGATGCGGCTGCCGCGCGGCTCACCCTGTTCGTTGATCAGCACTGCGGCGTTTTCATCGAACCGGATGAACGACCCGTCCTTCCGCCGCGTCTCTTTCCGCGTACGGACGATGACAGCGCGTGCAACCTCCCCCTTTTTGACCGTGGCGCCGGGGATGGCGGACTTGACCGACACGATAACCAGGTCGCCCAATCCGGCGTACCGCCGGTCGGACCCGCCCAGCACTCTGATGCACCGCACCTTCTTCGCACCAGAGTTATCGGCCACGACGAGATTTGTTTCTTCCTGGATCATTGCGTTGACTCCGTGGGCCCTTGCTCACTTCGCTTTTTCGATAACCTCTACCAGCCGCCACCGCTTATGTCTGCTGATCGGGCGGGTTTCCATGATTTTGACGGTATCGCCGACTTTCGCCGCGCGCTCTTCGTCATGTGCCATTAATTTCGTAGTGCGCCGGAAGATCTTCTTGTAAATCGGATGCGGCACCCGGCGTTCGATGGTCACCAGAATACTCTTCTGCATCTTCGTGCTCACCACTTTTCCCACACGCACTTTGCGACGGGTGGAACGCTTCGGCGTGGCGGCTGTTGCGTCGGCTGCAGTCATGACGTTTTCACCTCGTTGGTCTTCGTCGGTGCCGGGGTCGCGGCGGCGGCGCGCTCTTTCGTGCGCAATACCGTCAGGATCCGCGCGATGTCACGGCGCACCGTGCGCACTTTTATAGGACTTTCGAGCTGGCTGGTCGCCAGCTGAAAACGCAGGTTGGCCAGGCTCTCCTGTTCGTCACCGAGCCGCTGACGCAAATCCTGGACCGACAGTTCATTGAGTTCATGAGCCTTCATACGCTCTCCCGTTTGCCTCAGGCGCCTTCGTAGTCGGGCCTGACACTGATTTTCGTGCGAATCGGCAGTTTATGCGAGGCAAGCCTCAAGGCCTCAACCGCCGTCGTCTTGCCCGTGCCGCCCACTTCAAACATGATACGTCCCGGTTTCACCACGGCAACCCAGTATTCGGGCGCTCCTTTGCCTTTGCCCATACGGGTTTCGGCGGGTTTCTTCGTCACCGGTTTGTCCGGGAAAATCCTGATCCAGATTTGCCCCTCCCGTTTCATCATGCGGGTCAGCGTGACACGGGCGGCTTCGATCTGGCGCTGCGTTATCCAGGCGGGTTCGAGCGCCTTCAGGCCGAAATCGCCGAAGTTCACCCGGTCACCACGTGTTGCCTTCCCCCGCATCCGTCCACGCTGGGCTTTCCTGAATTTGACTCTTTTGGGCATCAACATTGTCGAAGTTCTCCTGCGTTATCCGCGTTCTTGCCCGCGGCGGGAGGGCATCGGACGCTCCATGTTCTGCTGCGCATCCAGCACCTCACCCTTGCAGATCCATACCTTGACGCCGATGGCGCCGTAGATGGTCCGCGCGGTCGCGGTGGCATAGTCGATATCCGCCCTGAGTGTGTGCAGCGGAATGCGTCCTTCTTTGTACTGCTCCGTGCGCGCCATTTCGGCCCCGCCCAGACGGCCCGCACTCTTGACACGAATTCCCTCCGCCCCCATTCGCATCGCGGCGGTGATTCCGTTTTTCATCGCCCGGCGGAACGCGATGCGTCCCTCCAGCTGCTGTGCGATGTTCTCCGCCACCAGAAAGGCATCCAGCTCCGGCCGTTTGATTTCGTTGATGAGAATCTTCACTTCCTTATTTGTGATCTTCTTCAGCTCTTCCTCGAGCTGGGAGATCTCCTTCCCGCTGCGCCCGATCACGATGCCGGGGCGGGAGGTGTTGATGGTGATGACCGCGCGCTTCGGTGTCCGCTCGATCATGACCCGCGAAATGCCGGCTTTCTTCAGACGGTTGCGCACATAGTTCCGGATCGTGCGGTCCTCCTCCAGCTTGCTCCCGAATGATTTCTCATCGTACCAGTTGGAATCCCAGGACTTGATGATCCCCAGGCGCAGACCGATCGGATGTACTTTCTGTCCCACGTCAGCTCCTTGCTGTGCTTTACTTCGATTCCTTCTTTGCGGCAGGTTTCGCGGCGGCTTTCTTGGCCGGCGCGCTGACCGCCTTCTCTGCCTTGGCCCGCTTGGGTGCCGCCGTCCGCCGGATCGCTTCTTTCGGTGCAACGATAATCGTCACATGGTTAGACCGTTTCCGCACGCGGAAGGCGCGGCCCATCGGCGCGGGAAGGATGCGCTTCATCACCATCCCCACATCCACGAACGCTACCTTGACGATCATCTCGCTCGGTTCCAGACGCCCGGCCTCGTCCTTGTTCTGCAGGTTCGAGACTGCGGAACGGAGGACTTTCTCGGCCACGCGCGAAGCATGCTTCGGCGAGTAGTGGAGGATGTTCAGTGCCTCATCCACCGATTTGCCGCGGATGAGATCGATCACCAGCCGCATCTTGCGCGGCGATGTGCCGATATACCGGTTTATGGCTCGTGCTTCCATGCGTGCTTATCCCGCCTTCGTCGTTTCTTCCTTCTTCACACCGGGGTGTCCGCGGAACAACCGCGTCGGTGCAAACTCGCCCAGCTTGTGACCCACCATCCCCTCGTGCACATAGACCGGAATGAACTTGTTCCCGTTATGTACTGCGAAGGTGTGCCCCACGAACTCGGGCGTGATCGTCGATGCGCGCGACCAGGTCTTCACCACCTTTTTCTGGTTCGATTTGTTGAGCGCTGCAACCTGCTCTGCCACCCGGTTGCTCACGAACGGTCCCTTCTTCAGCGAACGGCTCATACCGTTACCTTCTCCGTTTCACGATGAACTTGCTGGATGCCTTTTTTGTCTTCCGTGTCTTCTTCCCCTTCGTCAGCCATCCCCACGGTGAGACCGGGTGCGGATTCCCTTGCGGCGACTTCCCTTCACCACCGCCATGCGGGTGATCGACCGGGTTCATGACGACGCCGCGTGATTGCGGACGGATGCCGAGCCAGCGCGACCGGCCCGCTTTGCCGACGCTGAGATTTTCGTGATCCGCGTTGCCGACGGCACCAACGGTGGCCAGACAATCGATCGACACACTGCGGACTTCGCCTGACGGGAGGCGCAACTGGGCCAGTTTGCCTTCCTTCGCCATCAACTGCACGGCCATGCCGGCGCTGCGCGCCATCTGGGCACCTTTGCCCGGCCGGATTTCAATGTTGTGCACGAACGTGCCGGCCGGTATATTCGCCAGCGGCATCGCATTGCCCGGTTTGATTTCCGCATCCGCGCCGGAGCGGAGCACTTCGCCCACTTTCACGCCATCCGGAGCGAGGATGTACCGGCGCTCGCCGTCTTTGTACTGCAGCAGCGCAAGACGTGCGGAGCGATTGGGATCGTACTCGATCGCCGCAACCTTGGCGTCCATCCCAACTTTGTCCCGCTTGAAATCGATAATCCGGTAGAACCGCTTGTGCCTGCCGCCCCGGTGACGCGACGTGATCCGTCCGGTGTTGTTCCGTCCCCCGGTGCGTTTCAGCGGCTCGATGAGGGATTTCTCCGGCCGCGTCTTAGTGATTTCCGTAAACGCGGGCACCGAGGCCCATCGCGTTCCCGGTGTCACCGGCTTCAACTTCCGAATGGCCATGATTGCACTCTATCCTGTTAATCGATCAGACATTCTGGAAGAATTCGATCTTGTCGCCTTCTTTCAGACGCACGATCGCTTTTTTCCACTCCGCCGTGCGGCCGGCGAACCGACCCCGGCGCGTCATCTGCGACTTGGTCTTTCCCTTGACGCGGACGGTGCGCACACCGAGCACCGTCACGTTGAATTTCTTTGCCACGGCACGGGCGATGGCGATCTTGTTCGCCGCCAGGTCCACTTCGAAGGCATAATGCCCCTTCTCCTGCAGCTCGGTCATCTTCTCCGTGACGATTGGGCGTTTCAGTATGGACGTCATGTTCGATCTGCCGCGTTAGTTTTTGAACGTATTCTGCAGGACTTCCAGAGCGCTTTTCTGGATCAGCAGCACCTGCGTGTTCACGAAATCATAGGTGGACGCCTTGTCGGCCTGGGCAACCTGCAGGCGCGGAATATTCCGGCCCGACCTGACCACTGCGGCATCCGGCTTCGCGAGCAGGAGAAGAGTCTTGGTGTCGTCCAGCGCGAGCGCCTTCAGCACCACCGCCAGCTCTTTGGTTTTGGGAGCGCCGAACGAGAAATCCTCCACGACCTTGATTTGACCGTCACGGGCCTTGAGGGAGAGGGCCGACTTGCGGGCGGCGCGTCGCATCGTTGCGGGCAGCACCGATGAGTAGTCGCGGGGTTTCGGCCCGAAGATTGCGCCACCGCCGACCATCACGGGCGACCGTGAGCTTCCCTGGCGTGCCATACCGGTGTGCTTCTGACGGAACGGCTTCTTCCCTCCGCCCCGCACTTCCGCGCGTGTCTTCAGCTTCGCCGTCCCCTGACGCTGGTTGTCCAGGTACGTCCGCACTGCGCGGTACACGAGATGCATGTTCGGTTCGACACCGAAGATCTCTTCGGAGAGCTTCACTTTCTCGCCGCTCTTCGTTCCATCTTTCTTATAGACTTCCAATTCCATCGCCACACCCATTGGTTACTGGTGAGACTTCAGCTTGTGGATCTCGAGATAGCCGTTGATAGCTCCCGGCACCGAACCTTTGATAAGGAGGAGATTCGAATCGGGAATCACTCCGACCACCATGAGGTTGCGCACCGTCACCTGTTCTCCGCCCATACGTCCGGCCATGAGCTGGCCGCGGAACACGCGCGAAGGATACGAAGAGGAGCCGATGGAGCCTGGAGCCCGCTGGCGATCGCTTTGGCCGTGCGTTTTCGCGCCGCCGCCGAAATGGTGACGCCGCACGACGCCTTGAAAGCCTTTGCCTTTCGACGTTCCCACCACCTTGACGATATCGCCTTTGGTGAAGACCCGGTCAACCTTGATTTCCTGACCGGGCTGAACGTCGCTGACGCCGTTGCCGCGGAACTCCCGCACCAGGCGGGTGGGCTTCACGTTCGCACGGGCAAAATGGCCGCGCAACGGTTTTGTCACCGCGCGCTCCTTCCGCTCTTCGAACCCGATTTGCACCGCCTCGTACCCGTCATGATCCACAGTCTTGATCTGTGTGACGTAGCACGGGCCGGCTTCGATGACCGTGCAAGGAATGACATGACCCGCATCATCGAAGATACTGGTCATGCCCAATTTTTTTCCGAGTAGTCCTGTCATACCACCATCCATGTATGCATGCACATACCGTCACGAGTCCACCCTGCGACACACCTGTGCCGTTGTGGGCACTGCTCCCGACGCCGTTTTCCCGTCGCCCCGGGAGCACGAGGCTCCCGGGGGACAGTCACCGTACTGCTCGTATGCGGGTTAGACCTTGATCTCGACGTCGACGCCCGCGGGAAGATCGAGCTTCATCAGGGAATCGACGGTCCTGTTCGTCGAGTTGAGTATATCGATCAGCCGCTTGTGTGCGCGCGTCTCGAACTGCTCTCTCGACTTCTTATCCACATGAGGTGAACGAAGCACAGTATACACCGTACGCTTCGTGGGTAACGGAATCGGGCCGGAGACCACAGCGCCTGTAGACTTGACAGTCTTGATGATCTTTTCCGCAGACTTGTCGATCAGGTTGTGATCGTACGACTTGAGTTTGATTCGTATCTTTTGTCCGGCCACGTGAATACCACTCCAATGGGAATTATTCGATAATCTTCGTCACGACGCCGGAGGCGACCGTGTGCCCGCCTTCGCGGATAGCGAAGCGCAATCCTTCTTCCATCGCGATGGGGGAAATCAGCTCGACCAACAGTCCGTCCACGTTATCACCCGGCATCACCATCTCGCTTCCGGCGGGCAGTGTGGCCACACCGGTCACGTCCGTCGTGCGGAAGTAGAACTGCGGGCGGTAGCCGTTGAAGAACGGCGTGTGACGGCCGCCTTCTTCCTTGGAGAGGATGTAGACCTCACCCTTG
>DAINBR010000134.1:0-8569 GCA_036732865.1 Bacteroidota bacterium
AACGCCTGGAGAAGTTGGGTTGGCGGGTGCTGTGCGATGAGAAGAACCGGGAATACATCGAACGCACCATGGGGTATCACGCGGAGGGAGCCGCGCCGCCCTCCTGACGGAATTCCCCTTCCCACCGGGCTATCACCACGCTCGCGAGGCAGTTGCCCACCACATTCACCGTGCTGCGACCCATATCCATGATCTCATCAATACCCAAGACGATGGCAACTCCTTCGAGCGGCAGTCCGAATGAAGCGGCAGTGCCTGCGAGAATGACAAGCGCTGCCCGGGGAACACCGGCAACTCCTTTGCTCGTCAATGTCAACGTCAGCATCATCAGCAACTGCTGGCCGAGGCTCATTTCCACTCCGGCTGCCTGGGCGACAAACACTGAAGCAAGGGCGAGGTACAGCGTGCTGCCGTCCAGATTGAAACTGTAGCCCGTAGGAATAACGAACGACACAATGCGCCTGGGAACACCGATCCCCTCCATTGCCACCATGGCCTTCGGAAGGGCCGCTTCGGAGCTCGTGGTCGAGAATGCGATGAGTGCCGGCTCTTTCACCGCACCGAGGAACTCACGGATCGGCACTCGTGCAATGAGCGCAACTGCCCCGAGCACTACCACCGAGAAGACCAGAAGCGCCCCGTACATGGTGATAACGAGAAGACCGAGGTTGATCAGCACGGAGACCCCGCGGTGGCCGACGGCGAACGCAATTGCCGCGCCGACTCCGACGGGTGCGTAGCGCATGACGATGCCGGTGAACTTGAACATCGTTTCCGCGAGGCTGTCGCAGAACGAGAGAATCACCTTGCGTTTCTCCACCGGTACCAGCGCGAGTGCAAAGCTGAATATCACCGCGAAGACCACGATCTGCAACACTTCACCTTCTGCCGCTGCCTGAACGATACTCTGCGGAAAGATGTGTGTGATCACTTCGGAGATTGTCTGCTGCTTCGCGGCAATCTCTCCGGCCGGCGTCCCCGCATCAAGATTAACTCCCACGCCCGGTCGCATGAGGTTGACGGCGACCAGGCCGACGACCAATGCCAGTGTGGTGATCACTTCAAAGTAGATCAGCGCTTTCACGCCCATTCTGCCGACCTGCTTCATGTTGCCGTGGCCTGCGATGCCGACCACGAGAGTCGCGAAAATGAGGGGGGCGATGATCGACTTGATCAAGCGTAGGAAGATCGTGCTGAGTGGCCGGAGGGACACGGCGAGGTCCGGGGCGAACCAACCCAGAACCAGACCGATGCCCATGCCAACAAAAATCCACTGGGTGAGGGAAACCTTGGGGAATCTCATGGATGCAGTGCCGGGGTTCACAACTTGGTGGCAGGAACGGTTTAGTGATGAATAAGTTGCAAAGAAGGGAGAAGAAAGGCAACTGGTCGGTGCTTTCCTTGCAAGCCATCCAAATTACTCGTAGTTTAACGGCAGAGAAACGCACAGGGGGGAATAACTCGTCAATACAGCATCACACGTATGCTCATGAAACGCACGATCGATGTACCGGGTGCCATCCTCATTGCAGTTTTGCTCGCCTCCGCACCCGTTGTACTCTCCCAGAATACCAAAGAAAACGCCGACTTCAAGCTCGCGATCAATCTGTACAACGACCGGCTGTATGATCTCGCCCTCGAGCAGCTGAAGCAGTTCATTTCTGCGTATCCGGCCACATCCGAAGGGATCGAGGCGCGGTTCTATTTGGGGCTGGTGCAAGCGCAGCTCAAGCAGCACGACGAAGCCCGGATCACATTTCAAACCTTTGCGTTGACGTATCAGGACAATCCCCGTGCGCCCGAGGCATGGTGGAATGTCGGCGAGGCGTATGCCGCGCTTGGCAACATGAAAGAGGCGGCGCTGGCGTATGAACGCGTGAAGGTATTCCATCCAAAGAGCAAGTGGGCGCCCGATGCATTGCTGCGCGCTGCACGGTTCTTCGCCCTTGCCGGTGAACGGGATAATGCCCGCCGGTTGCTGCGCGGCATCCTGCAGGAATATCCCACCAGTACGGCAGTGGTCGGCGCCCGGACGCAGCTCGGTCAGATCTACTTCGAAGAAGGCAACCTTGCGCTCGCACAAAACGAACTCAAACGTGTCATCGATGGCGACCCTTCCCCGGATGCCCGCGCGCAAGCACTGTTGATTCTGGGGAACATACGGCAGAACATGGGACGGCCCGATCAAGCGCGGACGCATTACCAGGAAATCATCACACAATACAAGACCTCCACGGCGTTGCAGGGTGCCCTCGTCAACCTGGCCAGGCTCGAAGCTGCCGCGGGAAAGACTTCCGAAGCCATCGACAATCTCCGGAAGGCGCTGGCCCTGACAAAGAACGTGGATACCGTGCTCGCGCGCGATGCGGTCATAGCACTCGGCGACGCGTATGCCGCGCACGGCGAGATGCAGAACGCCGTGACACAATACGGCCGTTTCCTTGATATAGCTCCGGCGGGCGCCCGGGTTTCGGAGGTGCTCTGGAAGCTGGCCTCCACTGCCGCCCGGGCACAGGACTTCCGGAAATCGAATGATGCCTGCAACCGGTTGCTGAAATCCGCGGTGTCAGACGAATACACACAGCAGGCGCTGCTGCAACTCGCACACAACGCACGGAAACAGGCGACGCCAAATCTCGCCATTCAATACTACAGCAGGTTTGCGGAATCTTTCCCAGAGCACCGCGCAACACCCGCCGTGCTGTACGAATCCGCCGTCATCACGGAAAATGACCTCCATGACTCGCGCAAGGCATCAGCAATCTACGAAATTCTGGCCGACCGGCATCCGCAATCTACGTACGCCGATGACGCATTGATAGGCACCGCACGCTGCCAGGAGCAGTTGCGCGAATTCGACAGGGCGTTGCAGCTGTACGGTGAATTCCTCCGGCTCTTTCCCGCTTCGGATTTGCGTGAGCAGGCTGAAGAGCACACCTCATCGATCGAGACGTTCGAGTCCAAGAACAAAGACGCCGGCCTCGAAAAACTCGCCTTGCTCGTGGGCGATGTCGTGTCGGAAAAGGACAGGAGCAGCATGGCGTACCGGCTCGGTGAGATCTCCTTCAAAGATCTCAAGAACTACGATGCCGCGGCGACGCAATTCGCCAATGCCGTGGCGGGAAATCCCAGCGCGCCGTATCTCCCGGACGCACTCTACCTGCGGGCACGGTCGCTCGAGTTCCTGTCACGCCGGGACCCCTCACGGGTGCAACCTGCAATCGACGCCTACCGCACATTCATTACCCAAACACCCACTGACCCGCGCACGGCGGAAGCCCGGCTGGCCATCTTCACGCTCAGCACGGGTTCCCTGGTCGAGGCCCGTGCAGCTTATGTCGCCATCACGACGGCCAATCCCGCCTACCCGCACCGGGACGCGATGCTCTTCCATATGGGGAGGCTGCTAGAGGAGGCCGACAGCACGGCAGCCGCCCTAGCAGCATATACCGAAGCTGCACAGATCTCCCCTGCATCACAAGTCGCCGAGCAAGCGGGGTATCACAGATTCCGGATGCTCCTTGCAGCCGGGCTCATCGACTCGGCCGTCGCCGTGGGGAACAACTATTGTGCGGGATTTGCAGACGGCAGACACACACCGGAAGTGCTCGGCACACTGGGAGACCTCGCGTTGCAGCGAGGACAGGCGGACCGGGCAGTCGAGTTGTTGCAGCAGATCGCCACCCGTTTCCCATACACTGAAGCGCATCGCAAGAGCCATAGAGCGCTGGCCGATGCACTCCTTGCGAGCGGCAACCCGCAGAGCGCAATTGAGCATTACCAGGAATTGCTCCATCCCGTCTCTGCCCTCCCGCCCACAACAGAGCATCCCGATCCTTCTCTTCTTCTGGCCCTCGGCAAAGCCTATGCCCAGGCAGGCGCCCCGCAACAGGCCAAGTTGATGCTCTTTGCCCTCGTTGCGGGCGAAGGAACAGGCGCTCGTGCGGCTGAGGCGTATTCGGCACTCGGCATGATCTACAAAAATGAAGGATCGGCGGACCTCGCCAATTCCTACTTCAGGCAAGCCGCTGCTGCTTCCCCGGCAACGGCGACAAGCCGGGATATCGCCGACATCCTCTTTGAAAGCGGTGAGTACTCCGATGCTCTCCGGCAATATACCTTGCTCGCCCAGCTTTCCCAAGACGACAATGAGCGTCGGAACTTCCGGGCGCGTGCGATTGTGGCAAGCCTTCGCATCGATGACATTGCCCGCGCCGACAAGGAAATCCCCGGGTTCCTCAAGACATACAAGGACACGGACCACGAAGCGGCACAGTTTGAGCTGGAACGGGGCAACGCGCTCTTTCGAAAAGAGGAATACGCCGGAGCTCTGAAATCATTCCAGCTGGTGGCATCCAAGTTCGACGACACGCCTTCCGCCCCGAACGCCCAGTTCTGGATCGGCAAGGTGTACGAAGCCACCAACCGTCCTCAGGAAGCGATCGCACAGTTTGAAGCCCTGATGAAGGAGAACCCCGAATCCGACCTTCTCCAGAGAGTGCACTTCGCCCTGGGCAACATTTACTATCGTGCGGAGAAATGGGACGAGTCCATCAAGAACTATCGCGTGGTCACCGACAATCCGCAGCCCGACCCGACATTGCTTCCTTATGCCATGAGCAATCTGATCGAGACGTACGAAACCGCGGGGGTGTTCGACGGTGCGCTCACACTCACGCGCAAGTATCTTGAACTCTATCCGAACGCCGAGGATGCGTTTGACAAGCGGGTCAAAATCGGAATTCTCTATCAGAGGCTCGGGTACCACGACCAGGCCGTGCTGCACCTCCAGTCGCTCCTCGACGAAGCCGGAAGCGATCTTGAGGGTGAGATCCGCTACTATATCGGCGAATCATACTACTATAAAGGTGATTACCAGCAGGCAATTCTGGATTTTCTGAAAGTACCGTATCTGGTCACCAAGAAGGGAAAGATTGACTGGACCGCGAATTCGTTGTACATGTGCGGGCAGTCATACGAAAAAATGGGACGTTCTGATCAGGCGCTGACCATGTACAAACAGATCATCGATCGTCCGGGCATCGATGAAACGTTCAAGGCGGCGGCCCGCAAAGAGATCAACCGCGTCTCCGCCATCATGAAGAAGAATCCTAAACAACCATGACTGCTCCCGCCAGCGACATACTGCTCGATACATTGATTGCCCGCACTATCGACAAGGAATCGTTCTTTCCCATGAGCGCGTTGATCGAAGCCCCGATTCCACCCGGAGTGATCCGCTACATGCACACTGGAATCGTCAACCGTCTGGCAGAAGATCTCACCCTTGCCCCCCATTTTGCGCGCCTGGCAGCACCTGCCGCGGGTCCGGATGCCGTCCGGGATGCACTCCTTTCACATGCTGCCGGACAATACGTATTCCCCCGGGACGAATTCCTCGAGTTGCTCGAGAATGCCGCACGTTTTACCGAAAATTACCTCTGCCGGCCACAGTGGACGCTCTCCAGTTTTCTCTTCCTTGACCAGCCGGCGATCACAACCGAGATGCTCCTGCGCAAGCTTGACTTTGTTGCCGACTACGCATATCTGCCGCAGCTCCTGCGCCGGATGGTGACCCGCAGCGGCAAACAAGTGGTCACGCCGGCTGAATGCACCACCGCCATCGGCCGGATCGACGATGCAGTAATCCGGGAACATACGCCGCGCGAGCGTGGTCTCCTCACAAGACCGATATTCCGGTTCTTTCTCCTCACCCCCGACATCGAAAACAAACCGATCGCGCTCCGTGCGCTGCTTCTCTTTCTTGAAGACAAGCGACTCGGCCCGCTGCGCGAATACGTCGAGGGTGTCTGGCACATGCGGGGCAAATCGGTTATTACCATAGAAGAGTTCATCGAGGTGAACGAGGATTTCGCAGCCGGGAAGTCCTCTATCACTTCGGCCTCCGCAATAGAGGAGCCGCCGCCGGAGATACCGGGCGAAAGCTCTGAGCCGGAAATGGCAGTCATTGACGTATCACCTCCTCCGGAGATCCCCCCGTGGGAGGCTCCACCACAAGACGAGGCAAAACCTGAAGTACCCCTCCTCGAGTTCGGACAAGAGGATCAGGTTCCTGTGCCGCCCGCGACGGCATCACTCCGGGAGGAGCTCCTGAAGCCCGAAGCTGAACTCCCTGAGACTGGCCCTCCTCCCCGATTGGCGGAGATGATTCCGGATCCACTCCGCCGCCGCTTCATCCAGGTGATTTGCGGCAAGGACGCGGACTTTTACGACCTGGTCATTGCGCGACTCGACGAAATGCATTCGTGGACCGAAGTTTCCGCGTATCTCCGGGAGCTTTTCGAGATTAACGAAATTGACCCATTCGATAAGACCGCGATCGCCTTCACCGATGTGCTCCAGAGGAGATGCGGCCTATTCCGGACGGCACAACAATGAAATTCGTCGACCTCGCTCACATTTCCCTCAAAGCCGGCGACGGTGGTGACGGTGTCATCAGATTCCGCCGTGAGAAATACGTACCGAAAGGAGGCCCGGACGGCGGAAACGGGGGAAAAGGGGGCGACGTCATCGTGCGCGCCAACCGCCATTTGACGACCCTTCTGGATTTTCAGTACCGCAGCGTCTACCACGCTCCCCGGGGAGAGAACGGAGCCGGCTCGACGAAGACCGGGAGAAGCGGCGGCGACCTCGTAATTAAGGTCCCGGAAGGCACTCTGGTACGGGAGGTAGCCTCGGGTGCAATCCTTGCAGACCTTACAAAGCACGACGACGAATGCGTGATCGCCATGGGAGGCAAGGGGGGACGGGGCAACGCGATGTTCGCCACATCCACGGATCAGGCACCGCGGCGGGCGGAGAAGGGAGAGCCTGGCGAAGAAAAGGAGATCGAACTCGAGCTCAAGTTGTTGGCGGATGTCGGGCTCGTGGGGTTGCCGAATGCAGGCAAATCCACACTCATCTCGGTCATCTCCGCGGCACGCCCAAAGATCGCCGATTATCCTTTCACAACTCTCGTTCCGAATCTCGGCATTGTACGTGTCGCCGAGGGGAAGAGTTTTGTCGTGGCGGATATCCCGGGATTGATTGAAGGCGCACATCAGGGAAAGGGGCTCGGCATCCAATTCCTGCGTCACATCCAGCGCACCAGGGTGCTCGTCCTTCTGGTGGAAGCTCCGCGGGGCATGCTCAAAGAAGACTACGCTGTGCTGACCAACGAACTGCGGAGCTTCGACGCAGAGCTTGCACGGAAGCGTACAATCGTCGCAGTCACGAAAATCGATACTCTTGATGCTCCCGCACTCAAGAAATTACGCTCCGTGAAACTCGGGCGGAAAGAAATGCATTTTATCTCCGCCGTGAGCGGTACCGGAGTGCGCGAACTGGTTCTGGCCATCGACCTTGCGCTCAAAACCCCCAGGCGCCCGGCACGCCCGTCCCGTGCGACAAAATCGGAGCGCGTGTGATCCCCACCGTGTTCAGGCACCGCGGCCCGCTGACGGCTTCCAGGCTGGGATTCATGGTGGGCTTTCTTGCCTGCGTACTCATCGCGACCTCGCTTTTTGCGCTCGCAGTGGGCAGCGTGAACGTGCCCCTCTCCCATGTCGTCTCTGCGTTCACGGGTATCGGTGATGCGACCGATCCGGAACGGACAATCGTTCTGGCCATCCGCCTCCCCAGGGTACTGCTTGCCATCATTGTCGGGGCGGGACTTTCCGTGGCCGGCGCGATGCTGCAGGCAATGCTGCGCAATCCCCTTGCCGAGCCGTATATTCTGGGGATTTCCAGCGGGGGAACCATGGGTACGATTCTGGTGGCGACAATCGCCGGGGGGGCAGGAATGGTGTTCGGGCCTGCTGCATCGTTCGCCGGCTCCGCGCTTGTCATGTTCCTTGTCTATATGCTCGCACACAGGCGGGGTCGCCTGGATCCCTTTACGCTGCTGCTGGCGGGAGTAATGGTCGGCGCATTCTTCAACGCCGCCGTCCTTCTCACCTTTGCACTCTTTAACCAGGAATTGCGTAATGCATTCCTCTGGCTCATGGGAAACCTGAGCAGTGCTCAAATGGAATCGCTCTGGATCGCCGGACCGCTGACTTTGCTCGGGGTCGCGCTGGGCGGACTCGATGCACGTCGGTTCAACCTGATTGCCACCGGGGAGGAGACGGCATCGCAGCTTGGCGTGCACGTGCGCGCGCTGCGCAAACGCACATACATTGTGGCATCACTGATCACCGGCGCCGTGGTATCCGTGAGCGGCGTGATCGGGTTCGTGGGATTGATTGTTCCTCATGTCTGCAGGATCCTGTTCGGTCCGGATCACAGAATCCTGCTTCCCTCCTCGTTCCTGCTCGGCGGTGCCTTTCTGGTCCTGGCGGACACACTCGCCCGGACAATCATTGCACCCGCGGAAATCCCCGTCGGCGCGGTGACGGCAGCCCTTGGTGCTCCTGTTTTTGTGTACCTTCTGAGAAGACGATGAGATGGCAGTGATCGCCCGGAGATCCGCCTGGATTGAAGGCCGGGGCGGCCACGGGAGTGCAATTCGTCCGGTTGTGTTCTTCTCCCCTTTTCCGTAGATTGGGGGCATCGTAACCCAACAGACTGT
>DAINBR010000135.1:0-6944 GCA_036732865.1 Bacteroidota bacterium
AAGCTCCTCTTCGACCCGCTGGGTGCCCATACCATGCAACGCGATATCAGGGCTTGCGCATATAGGACACACGGTGTACGGCGGACGCACGTGACCGCAGTAGTGACACCGGAGATGAAGCTTGGCAAGGTGATAGGTCAACGAAACCTGACAATCATCGCACATTGCGACGTAACCGCAATCGGGGCAGGAAACGTACGGCGCAAAACCCCGGCGGTTCTGCAACAGGATGATGCCTTCTTTCTTCTGAAGCCGCAGGGCTATCTGCTCGCGCAGCCGGCCGGAGAGTGCGGAGTGTTGAAAGTGACGGAGTCCGCCCCGCTCGTCCGGGGGAAGGGAAGTCTTGAGTTGGAGATACGCATGGCGGTGTTCCGCTGTCATATCGACCAGATCCACCGTTGGCAAGACGGCCTGGTCTGCGCGTTCCGGCATCTCCAGCAGGGTGAATTTCCCATGGAGGGCATTCGCATACGACTCCAGCGAAGGTGTTGCCGAGCCGAGCAGCACGACGGCATTTTCCTGCTGTCCGCGCATTATCGCGACGTCCCGTGCGTGATAGCGCGGGGTTGCATCATATTGTTTGTAGGACGCTTCGTGCTCCTCGTCCACAACGATCAGGTTCACATCCTTCAATGGTGCAAAGAGGGCGGAGCGCGGTCCGATGACGATGCGACATGCCCCCTCACGCGCAAGGCGCCAGACGTCACTTCGCTCTCCCGGAGTCATGCGGCTGTGGACCACCTGAGCGTGATTGCCAAAATGGCTTTTGAAGCGCCGGACGATCTGCGGTGTCAGAGAAATTTCCGGAACGAGAACGACAGCACTCCCTCCGCGCTCAAGGCAACGACGGATGCATTCAATATACACCTGGGTTTTCCCGCTTCCCGTAACACCATGAAGGAGAAACGTATGTGGACGGTGTGCCACCAGCGCGGCGGCAATACGGTCAAACACCTCTTGCTGTGCGGCATTGAGTGTAATGGAGAGTGTCCGTTGTTCCGTGCCATAGTCCTGGGTCCGCGCAACCGCGTGCCGTGTGATGCGCAGCAGACCCGACCGCGTGAAGGGCGTGCATACTGCGGTTGAGGTTCCGGATCCTTTGACCAGGTCGAGCAGGTCGGCCTCGTGGTCGCCGCGGGCCTGCAGCCGGCTGACCATTTCGAGGAATTGCCTTGCGCTGGCCCTCCGGGGTGGCAACCCGGCAATGGTCCGCTGCAGTGCCTGCACGTCGATTCGTTCCAGGTCGACAAAATCCCGTTCTCTGGCCCGCCCTTTGGGTCGCGGGAGAACCTCTTCCGAAGCCACGAATCCCTCGCGCTCAAGCGTATTCAGAACTGCATGGATCGTCCGGATGCCACCGATCCGCTTCAGGTCGGCAGCAAACGCCGGTCCGTGTTCCACAAGGTGCCGCAGGAGGGTGTAGCGTTGAGGCGTCCGTGCCTTGAGTTCCTGCACCCGGGGATCGTCGAGGGGAGCAGTGGCAGACACACGCCGTCTGCTTGCACCTGTGAAACCGTGGGGAAGGGCCGTGCGCACGACTTCGTTGAGCGGGGCCAGATAGTATTCGGCGATCCATCGGCAGAGCGACAGGAGTGCGGGCGAAAACGATGGTGTGACGTCGAGGGCATCGGCGACCGGCTTCAGGGAGGGAAGGGAAGAGGCATCGGGCTGGTTGATGACCAGCCCGACCACGTACTTGCGTCCGAACGGCACAAGCACCCTGCAGCCCACGGAAACGTTCTGCTGAAGCTGTTCCGGCACTAGATAAGTAAAGGCCCGATCAGGGCCTGAGGGTATGATGACGTCGACGTACCGAAGCATGACGACAATATGGTACGAAAGGAGGACTAGTGCAACAACGGGAGGAAACCGGGTGCCGCCACCTCGGAGGTGGACGTTGCGGTTCTCAATCCCGGCGGACGAGCACCGGCGAGAAGGCCGGCAGACAGACAGCGACGTACTCTGCGCCTCCGGCGGTAGGCGTGCTGTACTGGACCCACTCTCCTCGGTGAGCGATCACGGCCTGACCGGCTTGTACCTCGAGCGAGCCTTCTGTGAACCGGACATGCAATGTCCCGCGCAGGACCACCGTGTACTCATCGAATTCCGGCGTCTGACCAGGCTCCGCCCAGCCTTCAGGACTCAGCATATGGGCAATACTCACTGCTTCTGTGCCGGTGTTCACCCGGCCGATGAACTCCTCTATGCGTTTCGGTTTGGTTCCGGCGGCAGGGATGACGGTGGGGTGGTGCACAAGTGTCGGCATGAGTACTCCTCCAGCCACTTAGAGTGTAAGGACGCCAAGTTGACGCAGCGCTGTACGAAGTTGTTCCGGATCGACGAATCTGACCGCCCGCAGCCCGAGCTTCGCGGCCGCGTCGACATTCTCCTGAATATCGTCAACATAAGCACACTTTTCCGGCGGGAGCCGTAGCTTTCGCAGCATATCGTCGTAGGTCGCGGGGGAGGGTTTCATGGCTCCGACCTCGTAGGACAGTGTCACCGCATCAAACAGGGGAAAAATATCCAGTGGGCGGATGCAATGGAGATAGTGCCATTCGTTGGTGTTGGACAGGAGACCGAGTTTATAGTGCGGCTTCAGCTCACGGATCAGCTCGAAAGAATCCTCTATGGGAGTGAAGATGCCTGTATAAGCATGAACAAAGTCATCTCTACTAATCGTGATACCGGCGAGGGCGCAAATGCGTTCGAAGAACTGATCGGAAGATACCTGGCCTGTTTCGTACGCCACTGCGAGCTTGTTGATGCCGGGCATCACCTTTCGCAACACTTCAGGTGTCGCACCGGTCTTCCGGGAGATCCCCTCAATGAAGAGGAAGACATCGAAATTGCAGATGACGTTTCCGAAATCGAAAATGACGGCTTCGGGTTTCCTTTCACCCATTGGTCTCTTTCGTCGCCGGACACCCTACGATGACAGGTTCCATCTCCAACACCAGGCCGAATGCTGAAGACACACGTGAACGGATCTCTTCCGCGAACGCAAGCAGCTCATGCGTGGAACCGTTATAATTCACCAGCGCCAGAGCATGCTTTGACGAGACCCCGACGCCTCCCCGGCGCGAGCCCCTCGGGAAGCCGGCGTGTTCGACCAGCCAGGCAGCTGGAATCTTCACGCCCTCGTCCGAGGCAAATGACGGAATCGTCGTCCTGTTGCCGTTACTTTCCCAGCGGGCCTGAACGGCGGCGAACACGTCGTTGGATACTACGGGATTCATGAAGAAGGAACCGACCGAACGTGACTCCGGATCGTTGGGATCGATCAGCATCCCTTTGGTTGCCCTCAGACGAAGTACGGTCGTCCGGGTCTGACGTAAAGTCGGCGGCGATGGTTCGGCTGCATTGGTATGTGAGTCGCTCTCTACCGCGCGCGCGATCTCTGCGTACCGAATAGTGGAGTGGAGAGTCACGGGGAGATCGAAATCCACGCCGGTGATAATGTACTTGCCGGCGTCCGCACCTTTGAACCGGCTCCGGCGGTATCCGAATTCGCACTCTCGGGCGGTGAACGACACCGTGCGCAGAGTCGTCAGGTCGAGGGCGTGGACGGCGGTGATGGTTTCGGCAACTTCCTGACCGTATGCGCCGACATTTTGCACTGGGGTAGCGCCCGCAGTGCCGGGGATGCCCGAAAGACATTCCAGGCCGCCGAGGTTACGCTGTACGCACGCTGCCACGACATCATCCCACGACTCGCCACCCGCAACCCGTACGCCGCAGCGTCTGCCATGCAATGTGAATTCAATGCCGCGCGATGCCTGGTGGAGGACGACGCCCGGAAAGCCGTCGTCGGACACAACTATATTGCTACCCCCGCCGAGAACGAGGAGCGGGAGGCGCCGTTCACCAGCAAACGCGATCCCCTCACGGAGGTCGTCCATGCCGGAGCACTCCATGAAAAAGCGCGCAGGCCCACCCAGCCCGATTGTGGTATACCCGGCCAGCGGCAACTGCTCCGAGATGTTGGGATGTGCGGTCATTGTATCGCGTGTCGACCGTCAGCTGTTTCTGTGCACATGATGAACGGATGCCTGGGCTGTGGGCATCACGATGACCTCCGAGATATCGACATGGGGCGGACGTGTGACGCAGAAGAGCACGACGTCCGCAATGTCGTCAGGCCCAAGCGGTTTCATGTTCACGTAGGTTTGCGCAGCCCGTTGTGCATCCCCGTGAAACCGTACGATGCTGAACTCGGTCTCGACCAATCCGGGATCGACTGAACACACACGGACCCCGGTGCCGAGCAGATCCATCTTCAGCCCTTCCGTCAACGCTTTCACGGCATGCTTGGTCGCACAATACACATTGCCGTTGGGATAGACCTGGTGTCCCGCAATGGACCCGATGTTAACAACGTGGCCCGTGCCGCGTTGCACCATCCAGGGAACCACCGTCCGCGATACATACAGAAGGCCCTTTATGTTGGTATCGATCATCTCTTCCCAGTCCTGCACGTCGCCTTCATGCAGCTTGTGGAATCCGCGTGCAAGGCCGGCATTGTTGATGAGAATGTCGATTCGGCGCCACTCTTCAGGAAGAGTTCCGAAGGCGGCGTCGACCTGTGCGTGGTCGCGCACATCAAGCTGGGCGGTGCGAACGCGGATGGCGTACCGGTGTGTGAGTTCATCCGCCAGCACGTCCAGCCGTTCCTTCCTGCGGGCAAACAGGAGAAGCGAGGCCCCTTCGGCGGCGAACGCTCTGGCGCACGATGCGCCGATGCCGCTGCTGGCGCCGGTGATGCATGCAAGGGTATTCTGCATTCGGTTCATGGCGATCAGTCCACTATTGGAGTGCGAGCGGAAACCGCGGAGCGATGTCGACCGGAATATCCTTGAGACGATCAAGTGTTCGCTGCATGGGCGGACGTATGACGGCGTATCTGTCGAGAAGGTCCCGGGCTTTGTTGTAGTCCCCCTCCGCCTGGATGGTCATGATCAGGGTGGTCAGGTCGCGGGTTGCCTTTTTGATCTTCGTAAAATCGACACTGAAGGTCCCCGTTGTGCTGTCGCTGACAAATGCGCCGTTGTCGCTCAGGTAGTTGAATTGCAGGGCCATCCCCCTGCCGTGTGCCTCGTGGACGCCGAAACGCACTGAACGGAACATGCCTGCGAGGTACGTGACATACATCTGCTGCTCGGTGGCCCGGTCAAGAACGCCCTTGTCGATCAGGAACTGCAGGGCATACAGTGCCGCAATGTCGGCCTTCGCTTCTTCGAGCGCCGAGCCCAGTTCACGCATCGATTGGCGCACGGTGGTCTTCTTCCCGGCCACAGTGATGCGATGAGGCCCGAGACCGTGCATGAGCTCGTGGGCAAGGATATGGGTGAAGAAGGGGTCAAAGGCGATCAGGGATCGCTGTGCCGGATTAAGCACGACGGCAGCGATGGGTGTCAGGATCGCCGTGAATTTCGCCTCCTGCACATTCTTCAGCATGACCCGTTTGTTTCCCTTTTCAGCGGTAATGCGCTCGTCGTTTGGTAGATTGTAGGCCGCTGTCTGGACGCCGGAACGGGCTTCTCCGCCGATTGCCACTTCATCGACTACCGTGATGGGGGCCATCGCGCCGAGCTTCGGATTGCGGTATTTCGGAGCGATGGGGAGATTGTTTTCGATGTCCTGTAGGTAATCGGAGAACTTCGCAAGCTTCGCGGTTTCTTCGTCGTTCCTGAGAGAGATATACGCTTCAAACGCTGCTTTGTAGTTAAAGAGTTTGTCCATGTACACCTCGTACGGACCGAGGGTCACGTCGATCGGGCTGTCGAGATCCATCCATGCCACATCGCTGTCGTAGTAGTCGTTGCTGAGCAATGCGTCTGCGCGTCCCGCGAGAAACCTACGCAGGCTGGCACTTTCAGTTTGTGCAGCCGCCGTCCGCAACAACCCCGCCAGGGGTGCGAGGAACGCGGCGTACTCTGTCGCATATGGGACGATGGTAAGCTCGCCTGCGCTGTTCCGCCGGATTGTGCTGAAGAAGCCCGTGGCCTCCCTTTGCCGTTCCGCAGGCAATGAGGCAAGCCAGGTCGTGAATTCATCCTTTGTCATATCGGCCGGGTAATAGTTTGCTCCCGGCGGCCGAAGGGCAGGGACCCCATCGACAAACGGCTCATCCTCGTCGAGTGATGACCAGGGAGACTGGTTGATGTGAAAATACTGAAGACGGAGTTTGCCCAGGGGGGAAGTATCCGCCTCCAGTCGGGCCAACAGGTCCTCATTCCCTTCCCAGACCTGACGCCGGTAGAGGGTGTCAACGTAGCGGGCAGCCGCCATGAGTGTGATCAGGGCCTGTCGGTCGCCGGGTCCCAGGCGAGACGTGTCACCGGCAATCGTTGCGGGAGCGAACCGTTGAATCTTGGATTCGAACGCGGTCAAGGCCGGATCTCCGACTTTGTGCGTGGAACAGGAGAGCAAGGCGGTGCTGCAGAGAAGCACGTACAACGGAACGGCGGGCATATTCATTGTTCAGTCTCCTGATGCGGTGATGTCCGGGAGCGGAGTTCCTCGTTGATCTGACGCATAACGGCGACGAGGGGCAGCTGAAGACTCTCGGCGATACGCTTGCACTCTTCGTACTCCGCCGCGAGGAGAACCACGCCTTCCCGTTCCACTGCTTTGGCCAGGACGGGGCCGAAGGATGTTTGCATCGTGACTTCCTGGCGGGGCAACTTACGCCGTCCGACAGTCTGAATGCGCAGCCCGATCGACGTGGTTTCGCGGAAGATAACCGTGATGGCCTCCTGCATCCGCGTCCTGCTGGTGAGCACGGAGAGCAGAATGCCGGGACGTCCCTTCTTCATGATGATCGGGATCAGGTAGGCGTCATGTGCGCCCGTGGCGAGTAGCCGCTCGACGAGATACGGATGGATCTGCGTCGCGATCGCGGGCGCCGGGGATCCCGAGCGCGACGTCGGCGGCGTGCGCGG
>DAINBR010000135.1:6954-8513 GCA_036732865.1 Bacteroidota bacterium
GGATTCATGTCGTCGATATTCGTTTCGATGACCACCGACTCGTCCCGTTCGTACGGCTCGTCCATCGCACCGATGACAACGCGAAGGAAATTGGGGAGTCCTTCGATCTCCCTGGTACCCGCACCGTATCCGACCGCATGAATTCGGATCACCTCTTCGTCAAGGGTTCCTGCGGACAACGCCTTGATGATTGCCGCGCCGGTGGGCGTCGTGAGCTCCGACCTGATTGCGGTGAGTTGGACCGGATAGTCCTTCAACAGTTCGGCAGTTGCCGGGGCGGGGATGGGCATCGTCCCGTGTTGTGTCGCGATGGTGCCGGCGCTCCCCAGGCGTACCGGTGAGGAGTAAACGCGTTCCACACCAAAGTGTTCGAGGCAGATGGCCGTCCCGACAATGTCCACGATGGAGTCCAGTGCGCCGACTTCATGAAAATGCACACTCTGGACGGAAGTATTGTGCACAGCGGCTTCTGCTTCGGCGAGAACGGTGAAGATGCGCGCGGCGCGGTCGCGGACAGGACTGCTCAGGGAACTCCTTTCAAGGATTCCGAGAATGTCCGCGAGGTGCCGGTGGTAGTGGGGCTGGTGTGTCACCACAACATCGACATGTACGGCATCAATCGAGCTGCGGCGCACATGTTCGGCGTTCAGGGTGAAGCCATCGAGGGGAAGCTTGCGGAGTTCCCCGACGAGATCTTCGAGGGGAAACCCGGCCGCGATGAAGCCGGCGAGTGTCATATCGCCTGCGATGCCGGCAATTGTGTCGAAATAGACAATGTTCATGCGCGTTTCTTCGGAGATGTGGGACGGAGATACGGTTCAAGACGTGCACGGATACGTTCCGTGGCGCCCAGATTCGCCTGCACAAAGGCCGAAGCCCGGTTCCCGGCTGTTACGCGTGCTGAATCATCTTCCAGCAGGTTCGTCAGCGTGCGTTCGAACTCCGTAGCATCATTGACGACGAACGCGCCGCCGCGCTCCAGCAGTTGCAGCGGTTCCTGCGAATTGCGATGCCGCGGCCCGAACACAACAGGGATGCCATAGACCGCGGCTTCAAGAACGTTATGAATGCCCTGACGGAAACTCCCGCCTACGTACGCAAGATGCGCCGAGGCGTAGAGGACCAGGAGAATCCCGATACTGTCAACAATCATAACTTCTTCCCCGCTGTATTCGTTCAGTGCGGAGAAACGAATGGAACGGACGTGTTCCTCCAGCTTCCGTTCGAGCTCCTCGAGATGGTCGACCATGGGCTCATGGGGAACGAGTATGAGCAGGAGGTCGGAAATGTGCTGGCGCATTTGCAGGTAGGCCGGAAGGATGACTTCCTCGTCCTCCGGCCATGTACTGCCTGCCACGATCACTCGTTTGCCCCGGAGAATTGCGGGGGGAATGATGCTCCGCTTGCGTGCTTCGGCGCTGCGCGTGGCTACTTGATCGTACCGCGTGTCCCCGATGACTTCAAGGGTTGGCCGGGTCGTACCGAGCGACCGGAAGACTTCAAGATCCGAGGAAGACACGGTAAGAATGTGGTCAATAGCATTGTAGACATTGCGGTGG
>DAINBR010000136.1:0-8504 GCA_036732865.1 Bacteroidota bacterium
AATTCCCAGGGGATCGGTATCATGGCGATGCTATCAAAGGTTACCGGAGTTCCGGAAGGAACCGTGATTTTTCCGGCGAAGCTGCTGTACTTGAGTGCCTGCGCGGAAATTGTGTGAATGCCCGGAGAGAGACTCAATTGGAACTTTCCATCGGCATCAGACGTGTCAATCTTGCCGTCAGCGCTGACGATCGCCCCTGGAACCTCCGTCGTGGTCCCCTGGCGGAAAACCGTGCCTGTCACGGTCGCTGGCGCGCCCGTACCCGTGGATGTCGGTTGCGTCGGGGCGCTGTCCTCTTTTGAACACCCAGCCCAAAATAAAGCTACTGATAGCAGCAAAATGACTGTACTTGTGGCCTGCTTCATCACTGTGTTTCCTCCAAATAATAGAAGGTAACGCAGCGTCCAAACCAAAGGTTCCCTTGTTTGGCCGGGGGTAAGGTATCGACCCTAGAAAGAAATTACAGCCTTCGCCCGATTGCCAGGCACGCTCCCCCCCGCTATCATTATGTGGATCACACAATCACCATCGAACGGAGGAGGGTCATGAGACGAATTCTTGCTGGGTGTTTGGCGATTGTCATGATCTCGATGCTGGGGGGATGCGAGGATGAGCAAGACATGATTGCCACCGGTTCTGGCGGGCTTGGGACTCTGGTGGTTCGGTTGATGGACGCCCCTGCAGCGTATGAGGCGGTGAATATCGCAGTGGATAGCGTCCGTGTACACGTGGAGTCGGGCGACTCCCTCAAGGGGTGGTACACGATTTCGCATTCGCCCGCAACCTACGATCTCCTCGACTATGTGAACGGCAAGGACACGATTATTGCAGAAGGTGCCATTCCACCCGGCTACTATAGTCAGCTGCGCCTGTACATTGGCACGGGAAGCAACGTCGTGAGGGACGGCTTGACCCATCCTCTGGAAGTCCCCAGCGGCTCTCAGAGCGGACTCAAGCTCAACATCCAGACGACCATCCTGGCCGGAGTCCAGTATGTGCTAACGCTTGATTTCGACGCCGGCCGCTCGATCGTTGTCACCGGAAATGGACGCTACATGCTGAAGCCTGTCATCAAGACCGTCGCGACAGCAATTTCCGGCAGCCTGACCGGGGTAGTCGTGCCTGACACTACAAATCCGACAGTGTGGGCGATTGCAGGCACGGATACCTCCACGACCTTTGCAGACACTACGGGCTATTTCAAGTTCAAGTATCTTCCGCCTGCAACGTATATGCTGACGATCGTCCCCGCCGACACTACCTACCGGGATTCAACACTCACAAGCATTCTCGTCTTCCCGGGTCAGAATACAGACGTAGGAACAATCGTACTGCAGAAGAAATAGAGGTCTCGGTCGAGGATGCAGAGGACTCAGGCCGCCTCTGCCTCCTGGCTTGCGAGACAATTGAGGTTCTTCTCATTCGCCTCTATGGCGATTTTGGCATCCTGCCATTATGCCTTCCGGAAAAGCAAAGTGAGCACTCTCGGGATGGACCTTCCATCATTATCAAAATGCTCGTTGATGTCCACAATCTCAAAGCCATTTTGAACTGCGGCATGGGTGAAGTCGGAAATATGATGATTGAAACACGGGACTACTTGCAGGTTACCGTTGCGTTCAAAGCGGGCCTTCGTTCCCATGTATTGTTTGAAGGGGTGCAATTCGCCAACATAGACATGTCCGCCGGGAGTTAGCTTGATAGCCGCCTGTTTGAAAACGTGATCCAGAACCTCAACATGCTCAAGAACCAGGCTGAAAGTCACCAGATCAACCCGTCCGCCGACAAATGACCAGTCTTGGCTGATGTCCGCCTGTACAAACCGGACACCAGGCGAAGAGTACTTCTCCCTTGCGAACGCCAGCATGCCTTCCGAAAGATCAACCGCTACAAGCTCCCTGCACCGTTTGATCAACCACTCAGAATTCTTCCCCGTCCCGCAGCCGGCTTCCAGACAGGTAGTGAAAGACATGTGCCCGAGAGTCGCCCGCATCGCAAGGCCTTCAAGGTCTCTCGTCTTGTTGTCATCCGTGTCGTATTGTCGCGACCACAAGTCATAGGCTTGTCTGGTGTCCATACTGGCTCTTCTGGGTGGTGATTCGGTGTTCATTTTACAAGGAGTGCCTCGAAATCCATCGTATTGTTCCGGATTTCTATGTTCCTGAATGGTGTTCGGTCGGCCATCTCTCTGAATTGTTCTCCCGTATATGCACGGGGCCTGAGGGTTTTCCTGAACGTGTATCTCATGAACATCCCGACTATCCCTTTTGCCCCCATCGAGTCGGCGACGAAGTCACGAATCTCGTCATCGGAAACGTCCCTCCGCATGTCGCTTATCCATGCCTTACCGTTGGGCCTCAGTACCCTGTGCATCTCCTCAAGAGCTTTGATGGGTTCGCTGAAGTTCTTGAATGAGGAGGTGCAATAAAGAAGATCGAACGTACCGGTCCCAAACGGCATAGCTGACACATTGCCCTGCCGCACGTCCACTTCGACTCCCGCCCGCTGTGCATTCCGTCGAGCAATACTGACGAAGGTTTCGCTGATTTCGAGCGCTACGATCTTGCATCGTAGGAGTTTGGCCAATGTGATCGACAGATAGCCTGGGCCGGGCGCTATTTCGAGTACGTTGCTCCCTTCAGGGGCAAGCCTTGCCAACCGTCGTGCCCAATCCCGATAAATTTCTGAACTGTACTTCTGGGCGTTTTTGTCGTATGAACGGGCGATGAAGCCCTCCATGCCGACCCCTTTGTAGCCTTTCGTCTGAGCCATGGAGTGCCTCAGGTGTTTCGGAACAGTCACCTGTCGCAATAGCCAACAGCGCGGTCAAATCACATGTGAGGCCCGAATAAATGCGCAGGCCCCATCCCCAGACATTCTGCTGCCATCGAGAATCTCAAGCCCGCTTAATCACCTGAACATACGGCAAAAAATGTTGGTTCCCTCTAAGATCAGGAGGAATAGACAGAGAATCAATCTACAGAGAATCAAACTTCGCACGTGTGTTGATTCGAAGCTCCCCATCAGTTACATTCTTCCATCCCATTTCTCAGAAAGGAAAACGCATGAATCGTCGCGTATCGGTCGTGCTGATCCTGTTACTCACCCCCTTCCTGATTCCCGTGGCTGCGCAACACACGCAAAATCCACCGAACACCCTCTCTCAAGAAGAGCAGAAGAACGGATGGCGCCTCTTGTTTGACGGGACAACGCTGAACGGATGGCGCGGTGCCTACCTGGAGTCTCTGCCTGCACGCGGATGGGAGGTACGGGATGGCATGCTGATCGTCCAGGCCTCCGGCGGTGGTGAAGCCGCGTTCGGCGGTGACATTGTGACCATCGAAGAATTCAGCAACTTTGAACTCACGGTGGATTTCAAACTGACCGAAGGCGCCAATAGTGGCATCAAGTACTTCGTGAAAGAGCAATTGCCCAGGACGCCGGGCTCGGCAAAAGGACTGGAATACCAGGTTCTGGATGACGCAAAGCATCCTGATGCAAAGCTTGGCACCAACGGAAATAGAACACTCGCCTCGTTGTACGACCTGATCCCCGCAAGACGGAAGAAGCCGGCCCCGATTGGCGAATGGAATCACGCACGGATCCTGGTCAGAAGGAGACACGTCGAACATTGGCTTAATGGCGTGAAAGTGCTCGAGTACGAACGAGGAGGGAAGAAATTCCTTGCCCACAAAGCTGAGAGCAAGTTCAAGGACCTCCCGGGGTTCGGCGAGGCGAAGAGCGGGCATATACTGCTTCAAGACCATGGAAACCAGGTGTTCTACCGGAACATCAAAATACGACCTCTCTAACCAGGACATCTTCCAATGAACCACCCATCCCGACGTGACTTTTTGAAGGCAGCCGGAATCACAGTTGCGGGTGCGACAGCGCTGCCACGGCTTTCCCGGGCGCATGACACCTCTGTCCCCGTCGCCGAGTACCCGTTCAAGTTCGGCATCGCCTCGTACACGTTCCGGGCGTTTTCACTGGATCAGACAATTCACATGACGAAGCGCCTCGGACTGACGCACATGACGTTGAAAGATATGCACCTCCCGCTGACTTCCACACCCGAACAGATCGCCGATGCGAGGAGGAGAATTGCCGGTGCCGGATTGACGCTCATGTCATGCGGCGTGGTCTACATGAAGACGGAAGATGAGGTGAAGAAGGGATTTGCCTACGCCAGGGCGGCCGGACTCCCGATGCTTATTGGCGTTCCCGACAAATCGTTGCTGGGTCTTGCGGAAACCCTGGTCAAGGAGACCGACATCATCCTCGCGATACACAATCATGGCCCGACGGACGAGCGGTTTCCGAGTCCGGAAAGCGCCTATTCGCTGATCAAAAACATGGACAAACGGATGGGGTTATGCGTCGACGTCGGACATACTCGACGGCTCGGATTGGATCCCGCAGAAGAGATCAAAAAATTTGCGGACCGCGTTTTCGACGTGCACATCAAAGACGTCACCTCCGCTGACGCAAAGGGAACGACGGTGGAGATGGGGCGCGGGGTTATCAATATCCCCCGCATCATGCGGATGCTGAAACAGATCGGCTATTCCCGTACGCTTCACTTTGAATTTGAGAAGGATCAGAAGGACCCGCTTCCCGGTGTCGCCGAGTCGGTCGGCTACCTGCGAGGAGTACTGGCGGCGGACTCACACGGATGAACTGACCAATGGAGCTGCTCGATGGCTATGAAACAGACACGACGGGAATTTCTTCGCGACGCCGCCTCCGGCGGTGCGGCAATTGCCGCGGGCATCGTCAGCACGGGCGCTCTCAGTTACAGCCGCATCCTCGGATCGAATGACCGTGTCCGGGTTGGCATCGTCGGGTTTTCGGACCGCGCAAAAGCAACACTCATCCCGGCACTCCTTGTTCATGCCGGGGATTTGAACTTCGAGATCACCGCGATTTCAGACATATGGAATCGTCGCCGGGAAGAGGGCGGCGCGTTCGTGAAACGGCTCACCGGCAAGGCGGCGACGCTCGCCCGGAACAACGAGGAAATGTATGAACGCCGGCTCGCCGATGCCGTCATCATCAGTACAGCGGACTTTCAGCATGCCCTCCATGGAGTGGAGGCGGTACACGCCGGCGTCGATGCCTACATCGAAAAGCCAATGGCCGAGTCGATGGCGGATGCGCACGATATTCTCAAGGCGGTGAAGGCATCGAAGCAGGTCGTGCAGATAGGTTCGCAGAGACGCAGCGGTGCGAACTACGTTGCAGCACACAAGTACATCGCGTCGGGGAAGTTTGGCGCTATCACGATGGTGGAAATGACCTGGAACGTGAATCAACCGGGTAGGTGGCGCCGCCCGAAGCTCGTCGCCGAGATTCAACAGAGCGACACCGATTGGAAACGGTATGTGATGGGGAAAACTCAGGATACATGGAATGCGCGCAAGTATATCGAATATCGCCTCTTCTGGCCGTATTCCTCCGGCATCCCGGGTCAATGGATGTCACACCAGATCGATACGGTCCACTGGTTCTCCGGTCTCCGACGTCCCCGAAGCGTCGTAGCGAACGGCGGCATCTACGTGTGGAAGGACGGACGCGAAAACGCCGATACAATGACCGCGGTGTTCGACTACGGACCGTTGAACGATCCGACTACAGGATTCCAGGTTGTCTATTCCTCCCGAATGCACAATTCCGCCGGAGGCGTCAAGGAAATCTATTTTTCCAATGCCGGTACTCTCAATCTTGACAACAATGAAATCACGCCGGAGGGAGGGTTGAGGGCTCCGCAAGCAGCCGAAATGGGAATGACACCGAATCTTCTCGAACCGATGACGCTCGAGTCAGACGCTCGCGTCGTGACGGAAGCAAATACCAGTGTGGACGGCATGAGCTCGGCGCACATGCGCAATTGGATGGAGTGCATCCGTAGCCGCAAGACGCCGAATGCCGACATAGTTGCCGGCTACGATCACTCGGTCGCGAATGTCATGACGACGGCAGCTCTGCACACCGGCCTGCGCGTGACCTTTGACGATGTGACACAGGAAGTGATGGCCGGCGGAACAATCTTCAGGTGACGATCATGGAACGACACCAACAGCTCACCCCGCCTGCCACCGAGTGGATGGGGCTACGCGCGTGGGACGGAATGGATCTCCCCGCACATACTGCACTCATGTGATTAAAGGAGCCTCATACGATGCGCCGTGAATTCTTGAGGACAGTGGCCGCTTTGCCCGTGTTGGCTGTCGCACACTCGTTATTTTCGCCATTCTCCCTGGGCGCACAGGAAAGGATTCAGCGCACGGGAGGGCCGAAACTGAAGACGAGTCTCAACGCATATTCCTTCAACGTACCGCTCCGCGACGGAGCGATGACGCTGGATGATTTGCTGGAATTCTGTGCAGAAACGGGATTCGACGGTGTCGATCTGACGGGATATTACTTCCCTGGCTACCCGGCCATTCCAAGCGACGAGTATATCTACAGAATCAAGCGGAAGGCCTTTCTGCTTGGACTGGATATTAGCGGAACCGGCGTGCGGAACGATTTCACGTATCCCGACGCCGCCCTCCGGCGTGCAGACATCAGTTTGGTGAAACGGTGGATTGATGTCGCGGTGAAATTGGGCGCACCGGTGATCCGCATTTTTGCAGGAAAACAGGATACGACCGGGCACACGTGGGGGCAGGTCGCTGAGTGGATGGTGCGCGACATCATCGAGTGCGTCTCCTACGGGCAACAACGGGGCGTCATCGTTGCGATCCAGAATCACAATGATTTCATCAAGACTGCCGAGGATGCTTTGACCATCCTTCGCATGGTCGATTCCCCATGGTTCGGGTTGATCCTTGATACGGGTAGTTATCGCACCGGTGATCCTTATGAGCAGATCAGTGCCACTGCATCGCACGCGGTGAACTGGCAGGTGAAAGAACTTATTTCTGTGAACGGACACGAGGAGCCGACGGACCTTCAGCGGATCGTGAAGATCCTTCGCGAGGCCGGATACCGCGGGTATGTGCCGATTGAAACACTGGGGTCAGGCGACCCCAAGGCCAAGGTCCGCACCATGCTCCTGGCGCTCCAAACGGCTCTCAGTCAGTAGCACCTGTCGGTGTTCCATTCACACGCACACCCCACATCACACAAGAGGGCAACGTCATATATGATCAATCGCGCGAGTCACTTCCTTGCGATACTGTGTGTGACAATTATCGCAAGCGTCCCGCTGGCATCTCAGCCGGCGGCGGTCCTGTTTGTCATTGACGGGCTGCAACCGGATGCTGCAACGGTGGCAATGGCCAACGGTGCGACGAATTTGAAATTCTTCCATGACAACGGTGTGTGGGTGGAGGAGGCGTATTGTTCAAGCCCCTCGCCACAATTGCGATTGCCTGACAACTCCATGCCCTGGGGAACAAGCTCCCCGCCCAACGTCGCCATGCATACCGGCACGCATGTGTTCGAGTCGCGACAGATGGATGATATTTTCCTTGCCGCGAGACGAGCGGGCATAAAGTCCGTCTTTTCGGGGGGAGCAGACAACTACAAAGAATTCAACACGGCCGATTTCTGCTACCACTCGAGTAAAGACTCCGATTCAATTACTGTCCAGCATGCCCTGGACCACATTCGCAACGACGGCGTCCGCCTGGTTCGCCTCCACATTCAACGGATCAGGAATTACTGGAGGGGGCCGGAAACGAAAACCCACCCGGATTCGCTTTACCAGCGGTATCTCCTCCATGTAGACCACCTGCTTGGTAAAGTCGTGGCTGAGATACGTGCGGCCGGCTTATGGGATAGTACGTTCATCATCATTTCCGGCGATCATGGGATGGGAATGACTCAGAAGAGCAATCATCCCGCCTCTGTTGCCGCCTCATGGAAACCGTACGTGTGTTTCTACGGCCCGGGAGTCAAGAAAGGTGAGTCCATACCATACGCAGAAACTCCGGACATTGCACTCATGATCGGGTCCTTCCTGAGGTCGGGTCCGCTGCAGGGGCACACAGATCCCCTGGTGTCTATCAAGCCGAAGGGCACGACGGGAACCCTGTTGACGAATATCTATGAAGGGAATCCGCGGGATATTCGGCATCCCAGATTCATCCGGAGATACCTTGAAAGCGCAGACTGGAAACCATCCGATGATTTCGCGGAATACCGTCTGGCAATGCTGACGTACATGGCCGAACAAGATTCACAACGGTAAGCAGGCGAATCTCGCTTCAAAAGGGAACCTGATGTAGCACATCAGGTTCCCTTCGTTCCCCGGGACACCCCTGAGGTCGTTCGGGTTACATGCGAGTCAATCGAGATCACCGCAAACCCGATCTTCGTCACATCGAGAATGCTTACGCCGACTACTTCCTGTTACTTGCCATCATCATGTTTGCGCGTGCCATCGCCGCAGGAAGACGTACGAGGTGGCATTTGAAGCAACTTTCCTGGCCGATCCCCTGCCCGAGCGCCTGCACCTTGCCGGCGTCGACTGACGGATTCTGCAAAACGGTTCC
>DAINBR010000137.1:0-8467 GCA_036732865.1 Bacteroidota bacterium
TCCTCGGCGCCCTCTCGGACCGCTTCGGCCGGCGGCCGGTGATCCTGGCGTCGATTCCGGCCTCCAGCGCGATCGTCAGCGACTTGAGCTGCAGGCGCTCGGGTTGACGGCGGACTCGCAGGACTAGTGCGTTGCCTCTGTAGCTGATGTCGTATCCCCAGATCTGATGATGACGAAGCTCAACGGTGATCCGGAAGACCCCCTTTTCCACCTGACTGTACCATACGTTGCTGATTTCCTTGGCAGTCAGTTGCTGCGTGATCCAGTTGGAGTTCGAGACTGCGCCGTACACGTCTATCTGAATCCGCGATGGAGAGAATTCTTGGGATGAACTGTACGGCAATCGTTCGCTCAGCGCGACGGTGACATAGTCATACTTCGCGTCGCCGTAGACATTCCAGGAACCCGTCAGGGATTGCGGCGGTGGAGTACCTGCCGGTTGCAGATCCACCTGAGACTGCGGGATCCATGCCTCCTGATTGCCGGTGAGTGCCACGCGGTACTGGCCACGCTGTTTGCCCGTAATCGCAAGTCGCACGCCCGGCACAAGAAAAGTCCGTTTCGCTCCACCGAGCCGGTCTCCACCGAGACCGAAGTTCAGCGCAGGACGGTCTCCCACAGTGACACCCACCAGCGGGAAGACTTCACTTTTGCAGGATATTCGTCCACGTCCCGCGCGCGAGACGGACTGCCCGGCGCTGTCTTTCGCCGTAAATGTCACCAGAGTGTCATTCCACTTTTCGGACCCCTTCACCCGGTACGCCGTCCGGTAGATTCCCCGTAACCCGTCCGCCGCAGCTGCAGACACCTCGTTCAGGGGGATGCTGTCCAGGGCGGTGACCCTGCACCCAGGTGTCGCCTTGCACTGCAGCAGCAACATATCTCCCTGATCCAGCCAGAGGTCGCCGGTCGGTTCGAGCATTTCCTCGTCTACCCGGAGAGTGTCTGCGGGAGTCGCCATCATTGGTGGCGTGCGGATGATCAGGAAGGATGTCTCAGCCGCTACACCTGCCTGACTTCGCGCTGAGAGAATGAACCTATTTTCACCCACGTCGAGCTTCAACAGGGTGGCGGTTGCCCCCGTCGGATACACTTTCAGTGGGCTCCCGTTGAGAGAGAGTGTGTTCCCGGGCAGCGTGCTCGCCGCTTGGCGGTACGTCGCCGACCCTGTCACCGTGGTGTCTGCTTCAGGCACAACGAGGAGCAGAGGAGGGCGGGAGACAGGTTGAGGTTGAGCGCCGAGAGGCACACTCCAGGTTGCAGCGGAAAACACGAGACCAGCGCACATGACCAGCGGTTTCATGAGACTCATTCTTTGTTCGTATTGCCTGCACCACTATTTCAGTAGCAATATCTTTTGTGAGGCGTTGTATGCACCGCGGCCCGCAGCGTCTGATGCTGTGAGCCTGACAATGTACACCCCGGAGGATGATCCGCGGGGCCCTTCGGCTGCCCAGGTTGCACTGTGCCGCCCGGATGTCTGGGGTCCGTTGACAAGCATCGCCACTTCACGTCCAAGCATGTCATAGACCGCCAGTGTCACGATCCCTTCCGAAGGAAGATCATAGGTCAGGTGTGTGGACGGATTGAAGGGGTTGGGAAACGCCGGGTACAGAGCATAAGCCCGGGGAGCCGTGAGCGGCTCCGTGTCAACGCCGACGACGCCACGCTGGATCACTTCTATCTGATCGACATACGCCTGCAGGGTGGACTTACTTTCACCGGGCACATACCGGAACTGTACGCCGTCGAAGCGCATGATCCCTTCGAGGACGCCGTTGCCGCTTCCAACCCCGGGGGTGTCGGCCTCAAGTTCCCAGTGGAGCGCCCGCCAGCCGACCCAGTCAATCGCAAACCACCGGCTGACTTCTCTGTGCGCCGGCGCAGGGGCTGGAAACGCGTCCACGCTGTCGGCCACACAGAACCGCACCTGCGACCGACTCCCATCACCGTACACATAGGCGCGCAGAACGGTACCTGTCTTGAGAAATCGGACTGCGCCAACCGCCGAGGAAGTGTCCATCGGGACGCGCACGCTCCCTGAGGCACTCGTCGTATCCCACACGCAGTACACTGACAGCGACCCCGGATTCCCCGGGATGATACCGATGCCCCTCGTAATCGTCGGCGTCACGGTGAGAGTGTTCACGCCAACCCTGTCCTCTCCGTCCTGGGGCATATGTAGGCCAGTCGTGGCGGGGTTTACGGAGTCGATCACCGTGCTGCTGTAGGTCCCCGGCGCAATCGAGAAATTCCACACAACCGACGCCGGTAAGGGAATCGCATTGCCAAGCAGGTCTTCCACCCTGCTGACCTGGAGTCCATAGCTGTTGCCGGCAAGTACACCGCTGGGCAGATACATCGTTACACCGCCCTGGCCGTTCGATTCCCGGTACTCCAACATGCGCGACTGGAGGGAACCGCCATTCAGGCGGATCACGAAATTCGACGTCGTCACGGTGCTCTGTTTCAGCGGCTCATTGAACGTTATGTTCACCACAGGCGTCGGTGCCGGCAACTGGGCCAGATTGCCCGGAAAGACGGAGGTGATTGCTGGAGGAAATATGTCGGTGTACCTGGTGGTGAACCTGAGGACATAGGGATCCCCCGGCACCCCGTCGCCATTCCCGTCAAAAGCCTGCCCTGCCGCCGATCGTGCGGTGGTGTCCACACGAACCTCGTATGTCTTCCACGGCTCGAAATAGACCGCATGGGCATAGGTCAACGTCGAATTGGAATTTGTCCACTGGAGTGTTCCGGGAACTGCGGGTGTGATTGAAAACGCCGTCCGGACCGACGCGGTGTCCATCGGTTTGGAAAAGGAGATCACCACCGGCACCGAAACAACAACCGTTGTATCGTTGTTAACGGGACTGCTCAATCGTACTGTGGGGTTGGCCTGGGCGACCAGCGACCTGTCGACAAAAGCAGTGGCTCCCACACCGAGAGTCACCTGCACGGAATCCACGACGTATCCGGGAGTTTCAAAACGCACGGCGTACGTCCCGGCCGGCAGTCGGTCGAACATATAGTAACCATTGTTGTAGGGATCTCCCGTAACCACCCGGTCACCGGGAAGCAGGCGGACACGGGAGAGATTCAGCCGCCCCGAAGTTGCTATATCTGTCTGCACGCCCGCAATGATGCCGAGGGTGTCTGCCGGCACGTCGAAGTATTGCATGAAGGCATTCCTCAGGGCATACGCTTCCATCTTCCTGTAGAGGTTGTTCATCAGCTGACGCGTTTCCGGAAAGTAGTCATGGAACGATCCCTCCGATAACTCACCCGGCATCAAGAGACCGTTCAACACCCCGAGGTTGAATCCTCCATTCGTCCCGCCATAGAACGTATAGTCAAGATAGGTCCATGTCGATCGCGGCTGCGAGCGATTCTTCGACTGGATGGAGGGGCCGACGAGGTTGCCCATCGTCACCGCCTCCGGGAACACCGCCTGACGCGTCGTCTGGCTCTCTTTGACAAGAACCAGCGTATAATTGACGGTGGTGTTGCTTACCCAACCCGTGGCATTGCTGTGAATGGAATGAAACCAGTTCACGTTGTTGGCATTAGCCAGTTGCCACCGTGCGGTGAGCGACGGATCCTCATCAGTCGGATAATCATTTGTATACCGGGTGAGTATCACCCACGCGCCCTGTTCCTTTAACAATGTGTCAAGCCGCATGGCCTTCTGGAAATTGCTTTCGGATTCCCAGAATTCCGTCCCCGGTTCGGGGACAACATATCGATCGTTTGCGGGGTTGTGTCCGCCATGGCCCGGATCGATGCAGAATTTGAGCCCTGTGAGATCCGTCCGCTGAGCGAGCAGCGATGGGGCAAAACACAGCGCACCGGCGAGAAAGAGAGCAATGCGTTTCATTGGCCCACCTCTTCATAGGTCAGCATGAGGAGTGAGCCATCCGCTGTCGAGCAAAGAATACGATTATCCGCCGGAGAACACGAAGGCGCAAGTTCTATCACCGGGGTATCCGTGAGCCGGATACTCAGGGCGCCATCGGGGCTTGTAGCATAGAGATCGGAACCCGTTATGACGCGGCCGTCGTTCCTTTCCCGCATGGAGATGATCCACGCGCCACTTCGTGTCCAGACAGGCGCATCAATACGTCCCAGACGGGCAAGTACATTCCCCTGCACATCGCACACAAACACACCACGGGTCATGTCGTACGCCAGGAGCTTCTTCCCGTCCGGCGAGAGCGACGGCCAGATGTAGCTGCCGCCACCCAATGGGTCAAGCAGGGTTTTCTGGCCATCCTTCAACAATGCGATCTTGGTGTTCTCAATACCAAGCAGAGTCACCATCCCAGCAGGAGGCTCTTCATTGCCGAGAACGACGTAGCTCCGGTGTGTGTCATTGACGAGCAGGGCATTTCCTGAGAACACGGGATTGTCTACCGAGTTTCCGCCGGTCAACCTGGACGAGGATCCTGTGGCCAGATCGACGCGCATGATCTCCTGCGTCCGGTCACCCGGTCGTGGACCGTCAAGCGTTCTCCTGTAGGAGAGAACGGAGCCCTCTGCGGAAACGGCCCATCCGAAGCCCGCACCGGCATCATCGGTGATCTGTGTCAGGCCGCCGCTCCGGAGATCATAGCGCCAGAGACCACGATAGTGCGAAGATGTCACGAGGAAGGCCTGCCCGTCCGGCATCCAGCCGGGGGAGGTCCAGAATTGCACTGCAGGCACCGGCAGCGCCTGCGTATTCGTAATACGGATCTGGCCGACGCCGGAAAGACTGCCGGCCGCCAGAAGGATGCCCACACACCATAGACGCATTGTATTAGTCCTTCGCTTCTGTGATCTTTCTCAGTTCGCGCACCCTCTCATAAAACTCCTGCAGGTTCATCTCCTTGAGAAAGATGAGTCCACGTGCGGAGCGCAGGCGTGGGTGGGCATGCTGCTGGAAGAAGTTGTTGCCCAGGCAGGTTTTCATTATGTCGTATTGTCCTACTTGAATTTGCTGAGCAAGTTCTGAAAACGGCCCGTCATATTCATAGCTCGGGAATGATGCAGCACTCTGCGAACCGAAGCAATTCATGAAGGCGGTATGCAGCAGCGAAAGGGAATTCAGGGAAACCGGCACCATGAGGTCCGCTTCCGACGGGCGGAAGCGATACCAGACATTCCGGTACCCCCACACGTGGATCGCAGAGTCGCCGCTTTCCTTCTCATACATGCGCAGCCCCTCCGCGACCGCCTGGAGGGCCTTGTAATGCGTGTCGGGGCCGCTGCCCTCCGGGTCGAATGCGACGGAGATGACATTCGGTTTCACGCGTTTGATGAGCTGGTAGATCGGGAGTACGTCACGATCCACTTCAGGCTCCTCGGAGAATATGTCGCCCTTGTAGAAGCCGAGCCGGAGCGCTGAGATGGCGGACGCCTCGATGCCAAAGTAGGCCCAGAGCAATTCCACCTCCCATTCCCGGATTGTCCCCTTGAACACCTGGATATCCGGCGGGTCTTTTGCACCCGGATACTGGGTGACAAAATACTCATGCAGTTCCTTCACCCGCAGTCGCAACACCCGCATGTCACTGGTATGATAGACCTCGATGAGATTCCGCAGGATGCGGCGCGCTTCTCCTTCGTTCATCTTCTCAACGCTTTTTCCCGCAATCCCGTCGAGGTACAGAAAGACGTCTTCCATCCGTTTCGCACTGCTTTTCGGGCTGAAATATCCCTCTTTCAGGAGGTGCTGAAAAGCCGGCGTTTCGAGAAAGGTTTCCAGGTTCGTGACAATCGAGAGACAGAATGGGTTGGAAACCGACGTGAAGCCGGATGTGAGGTTTGCGAAGAAATGCTTGTTGGTCGGATCGCGCACGAGGTGATAAATATGCGCAAGGTAGCCCAGCATGATATCGTCGTGATGCGGCTCGGTGTGCAGAAACACGGTACCGGTCACCGGGGCGAGCCCTTTGTCAATCATCGTGACCAGACGCTGGCGCACCCCGGCGATCAGGTCGGCGGCTGACCTTCCTGACTTATTCATCAGGACGCTCCCGAAGCGGTCGGCTTGCACGTCCTGGCTCGTCAGTTTTGTCAGTTGTGTCTTCCGCGTCAGCGCGATCGAAATGATAACTTCATCCACATCAGCATTGCTCAGCTGCTCCTTCTTGCTGAAGTCCACCAGACGCCGCTCGATCAGGTGACCGGCGGCACCCCTGGTGAGGTACATGCGCCCACCCTCAAGGTCATGCAGAACGGATGCGGGATATTGCGGACTCTTGTCTTCCTCGACGGCGGAGGCCACGATGGAGGCCTTTGCATCCCCGGCTGCGATGATGATCGCCGTCGCCGTTGGGTTGTACGTGATCGTTGCCAGGCCGATGGTAATCACGAGTCGGCTTCGTGAGACTTCAATCCCGCCAAGATCCGATGCGGCGGCAGCCTGCGTTTCGTAATTCGTACCCGTCAGACGGGTGACGGAGTACACGCTCGAGCCACGGATATTGAAGGCGATGTGCCCGTCAGGGCCGATGCCCCCCAAGAAGAATCCGATGCCGCCCATCTCCCTGATCTTACGCTCGTATTCGCTGCAGAATTCATCCACGCGGTTGATGGCCTCACGCTGACTCCGCTCCAGATCGGTGCGTGTCTGGCGCACCCGCAACGACAGGTCCACGATGTTGTGGGGGAATATGTCGTTCATCGTCATGCCGGTCGGCACACCGAGATCGGTGGCATCAATGAGGAGGGCATTCTCCGGCCGCAGGCCGAATCCACGGATATAGAACTCGTTGACGTACCAGTTGAAGCTGTTCAGCTGTGTCGCATCCATCGGATAGAATTCGTCGATCTGTACAAAGTGCAAGCTCTCCATGTCCGGACGGCGGCTGCCGTCAACATTGTATGATGCGAGCTGCTGCTGAATCTCCGGGGTATCCCATCGTTCGATAATACGGCCGACCCATTTAATGAAATGCTCCGGGGTCTTGCCTGTCGGCAAGGAAATCACCCCCCCGGGATTTTTGAGCACCCATTCCACAAACCGGAATGCCGTGAGCTTGCCGAGCAGAGGAAAGTTTTCCACCTCGATGATTCTGATCTTCTCTGTAGGAGGGTACTGAAACTGGCGTCCGGTCTTCTGGAGTTCACATACTTCCACGGATGAAGAGATGTCGTATGTCCTCACGGTCTTCTCTGTCTATGTGCCACTTAGTGTGATTGCCCTGTTTTCCATCCCTCGGGCAGTGTTCGCAACCAGTCCCGCATATATCTGCGCGCGACTTCGTCATGCTCCACTGTCGAGGGGCGAACGTGGAACCGTCCGGCTGTAACCGCATCAAGCCCGGCCGCGAACTCCGTATGCTCATTCTTGAGATGGTCTGTGTATGCCGCTTCGATAATCCCGTTGCCGGACGTCAACCATTTCCGGAAAAAGTCGAAATTCCCATAAAACGCATCGAAGAGGAAGAGGTGCGTTACGTGCGCATTCATGCCGCCCCGGTCGACGCAAAACGCCACGGGACGGTAGCCGCCGCTGTGCCCGGCGAGCACCAGCTTGTTGATCTTCGGTACTTTGACGACCCCCTCACGCTGCATGGTCGACAACACGTCATCCGCGAGATGTCTCAAGCCGTCCACATCCTCCATCTTGCCGCAGAACGAATCCCGGGCACGGTAGGGACCCTGGGGGAGGACCAGGAGCGCGTTGATGTGTTCGTCCTCGAGGGCTTGCGGCAACTGGTATCGTTCGAGCACTCCCATGTTGTCGTTCTCATGACCGTGGAAGTACACGATCAGGTTCAGGCCGTCGGCGCTTTCGCGCAGCCCTTCCGGAACGAAGACCACGACGCTGCTGTCTGCATAGTGCGGATAGTAGGGATATGCTGTGCCGTCCCGCCCGGTAAATCCGTTCGCGCGGGCGGGATGTGGAAACGGGGCTGCCGGCGAACGCCAGATTCCCCACTTGCCGCCGGGAATCATGTTCCAGTCTACGTCAGCTGCTTTCACGCGTCCCGGACTGTACCCTGTCGAGCCGGTGAAGTAATTCCAGATCACACGGCTGACATGTGCGGCGAGAATTTTCGCGGAGTTGTTGATCCCATCCTCATGATCCGGATGCTTGTCGATGAAAATACCGATTGCCATGTCTAGCTTGTCCGATAGGACTAGTCCGGCATCGGTCTTTGTTTCGTTGACAAACCCTGTCTTGTGGGCGACAGTGAATGACGCACATTCAGAAGCGGGAAGCAGACGGGGGATCATGTCATCGTAGAATTGCCTCTTCAAAACGGTGATCATCGCCTCCGATGAGGCTGCATCGACCAGTTCTTTCCGGTACATCCGCTCCAGCAGCATCACCATGTCCTCCGGGGTCGAGAGACCGATCCCGTAACGGATACCCTCCGGGGTCCGCTGCTTCGTGTCCCAGGAATACAGTCTGTTCAACAGACGGGTGTTCTTGAGTCCGAGACGTACCATCAGGTCGTTCACCACCGCCAGGCGC
>DAINBR010000138.1:0-8447 GCA_036732865.1 Bacteroidota bacterium
TGAGCCTCGGCTTCGTGTACAACGGCAACGCGGTCGACAATGAATACAAGAAATTCGGGTTTGCTCCGGCAGCATCGGGATACGACTTCCTGCAGGGACCTATTGTCCCAGGCGAAGCCACTGACAAGGGAATCTTCGATCTGAAAGAGGTACAGGGAAAGAAGAACCTGCCGATGACAGGCTTCATTTACTTCTCGGCGGGCAGCCCGATCAGCGACCCGGCCCTCGGAACGACGTACGAGTCCACACTACAATGGTGGCGGATGCTCCGTGGCTTGCGGCCCGACCTGCAGAGTGTCCCCGAACGGACCTATCCGTTCCCGCCGGATATCACGCCTGGACCGTACGTGTTGACGGGTGACCCGGTCGCAGGGACAGGTTTTCTGGATGGCGAGGGCGCTGATTGGTCATTCCCTCCGGGAGACCGGCGCATTATCATGTCATCCGGGCCTTTCGATATGGCACCGGGTGACACTCAGGAAGTTGTGATGGGTACCGTGGCCGGCCTGGGGTCTGATCGTCTTTCCAGCGTCGCGGTCATGAAGTTCAACGACGAGTTCGTGCAGAATACTTACACCGCCCTGTTTGCGGTGCCGAAACCTCCGCCGCAGCCGGACGTCAAAGTCGCCGAACTTAACGAAAAGGTCGTCCTCGAATGGTCGTCCAACGAACAACGCGTCAAGGACATCGAGGAAGTGACCAACCAGCCGGGCGACTATGCCTTTGAGGGGTACAACGTGTACCAGCTGCCAAGCCTCTCCGCAACCCTCACGGATGCGTTGACAAAGCGGCTGGTGACGTTTGACCTGCCCTCCGATCCCGCGGTGGTTCTGGATCGCCAGTTTGATGCCGCAACCGGCCTCGTCCTGCAGGTTCCGGTGCAATTTGGATCGAACAGCGGCGTGAAGCGGTCGCATGTCCTTGACAGAGACAATATCAGGGACGTCGGTCGGCTCTATAACGGCTCCGAGTACTTTATCGCAGTCACTGCATACTCGGTCTCGAAATCCGGCTACACTCCTGCATCGCTCGAATCACCGACCCTCGTCATCAAGGTGGTGCCGCAGGGGACAAGTCCGGGAACACGCTATGCGTCGGCCTTTGGCGACACATTGAAGGGTGTCGTGCAGTCGGTTGCAGCGGGTGGCTCCATGAGCGAAGGTGCTGTGATTCCGATTGTCATCGATCCGTCGAAGGTCACCGGCCACACGTACAAGGTGGTTTTCAAGAACGACGCGGGGGGCAATACGCTGTGGGATCTTATTGACGTTTCAGCGAACATCAAGGTGTTGCTCGCGAACCAGTCAAACCAGACCGGTGATGAAAACTACACTGTCGTCGACGGTATGCTTCTCAAGGTGACCGGCCCGGCGACTCCGGGTATGAAGGACTATTCAATACCTTTAGGCACGCGCCGTTGGACATGGGCCGGTGTCGGGTCTGGTGGCAACTGGGGTTCGGAGGGTTTCGGAGGCGCAATTGGCAATGGCTTTGACCAGTGGTTCTCCGGTTCCACGGTGACCTATGACAAACTGCGGAACGTGTTGCTCAAGTTGGCTGCGACTGGTGTTGACGGTGTGATAACCGATCCGAATGATGCGGACGCTTCATTCGGGTACAGGTATATCCGTGGCGCGACCGCGCCTGCTGCAAAACCGGAATTTGAACCGTTCATTAAAAACAAGACGGCCGGTTATGCGTTCCAGGAATATGCCAAATCCGTGCCACTGGCAGCCTACAACGCGGAAACGACTCCACCTACGAGGTTAATGGTGGGGTATCTGGAGAACAACGCTGCCAATGCTAATCTCGACGGAAAGTACTGGCCCGGTGACTATAATGTCACGGACAACATTGCAGCATCAGGCCCGCGAGAGTGGCTGTATATCTTTGATGTTCCGTACAGCGAAACTCCCGATCCGGCACTGCAGGTTGACATTTTGAACGAAACGCTGCCGATTATGTGGTTCTGTACCTTCTTGAGGAGAGGAGACATCGCCTATAGTGCGGAGGACGAGTTCCTCATTCTCGCAAATCACCTGAACACACCGGCCAACACGTTCACGTTTACAGCTCCGGCGAACACCGTGGGTGACGTTGCGCTGGCGAAGGAAGATATCGGGAAGGTGGGCGTGTTCCCGAATCCGTACTACGCTTACAACCCGCTCGAGCGGAGCCGAACAGCACGCTTTGTGACGTTCAACAAACTGCCCGGGCAGGCGACCATCAGGATCTTCAACCTGGCGGGCCAGCTTGTCCGCACGCTGAACAAAGACGACGCCACGCAGTTCATTCAATGGGATCTGGCCAACGAGGATAACTTCCCCGTGGCCTCCGGCATGTACGTGGTCCATGTGGATATGCCGGCGATCGGCGCAACCAAGGTCGTCAAGCTTGCTATCATTCAAGAGCAGGAAGTGCCGAACAACTTCTGACGGATGGGTCCGTCAAACGAATTCACTATGACGACCAATAGGAGAGTCTAGCATGAAAAAGAGCTTTTTCGCTGGGGCCCTTCTCGTCTGCGTGGCAATATTGCTGGTCGCCACGACCGGCGTTGCGCAGAACCAGAGAACCGGCACCTCCGCTGCATCGGAACTTCTTATTCCGGTTGGAGCTCGCGATCTTGCACAAGGTGGTGCTTCGATAGCCGGCTCCCAGGGACTGGAATCCATTCACTGGAATCCCGCCGGTGTGGCCCGTATGTCCGGGTCGGCCGAAGGGATGTTCTCGACAATGACATACATCGGTGATATCAACGTGAGCTATGGCGCCGTCGGCGCGAAGTTCGGCGAATTCGGCTCCGTCGCACTGAGCCTCAAGAGCCTCAGCTTCGGTGACATTCCTGTCACCACGGTTGATGATCCCGAAGGGCTCGGAGGTGGCGTGTTCTCACCGAGCTATATCACAGTGGGACTGACCTATTCACGGCAGATCACCGACGCTGCATCGGTCGGTGTAACTGCGAAGCTCATCAGCGAGACGATCGCCCGCGTGTCGGCAAGCGGCCTCGCATTCGACATCGGTGTGCAGTACCACGGCCTGCTGAACCTGACCGGACTGCAACTCGGTGTCACGATTAAGAACATCGGACCGGAAATGAAGTATGACGGCAGCGGTCTGCTCCATCTCGCCACCTCCAGCGAGGGGTTGCGCCAGGAGCAGTACTTCAAGAGCGATGCGGCCGGCTTCGAACTCCCGTCCATGATTGAGATCGGTGCATCGTATGCCGGCAAGGTGCAGGAAGATATGATGTACACCATCAGCGGCGCCTATACCAGCAACAACCTCTACGTCGATGAATACCGCCTCGGCGGCGAGTATGGCATTAAGGTAAGCGGTGTCAGTCTCTTCGCGCGCGGCGGATATTCGTTCCTCCCGCAGATCAAAGAGAAAACCGACCGGATCTTCGGCGCGACCGTCGGCTTCGGTATCGCCTACGATACCGGCGGGACAACACTTACTGTGGATTATGCCTATCGACAGGTTGAACTGTTCGATGCGAATAATGTGTTGTCGCTGAAGGTTGGTTTCTAAGCTGATGTGGTTGTGCAGTGCAAGGGCTGTCCCGCAGTGCGGGACAGCCCTTTGTTGTGTATTGGGGAAACGGTTCATACATTGAGTGTGCAATTCGGCATAGCGCGAAATGATGTCGTGATCCACAAGAGAGGCTTCGCGTGAGGAGCGTACAATTGTCTGTCCTGCTGTTGCTCGCCCTCTTTGTCCGGGATTCTGCAATGGGGGCAATGGATTTCTTTCCGGACACGGGAAAGGCTGCGATCATCCAGTCTGCACTCGAACTGCGCGCACGGCTGCGCGTGATGAGCATCGCACTCCGGCCGGGTGAGGAGGATTGCGCGGCACTGGCATTGCTGCGCATGGGACGAGGTGCGCGCGTGACCAGTGTCTATGTGACCAACGGAGAAAAAGAGGGTCTCGACACTGACGATCTCTATCCGTTTGACGTCGCCGCAACACGGCGCGTGCAGGCATCGAAGGCGATGGCGCAAGCAGGTGCGGAGGCGATCTTTTTGAATCTGCCGGATCTGGATGCCTCACCGTCCCATGCCGATGCCCGGACGCAATGGAACATGGATACGCTGGAACTTCGACTGCGCCGTCTGCTGGAACCGACACAACCTGCTCTCGTCTTGCTTATGTCCGACACACGCGAGGGGGACACTTCGGCAGGATCAGCTGTTGTGCGCGAGGCGCTTCTGCGCGTGTGTTCCCGCTTGCCCTGGAAGGTGAGTCAGATCCTGTTTGAAGGCGGTGGCACTGGTAAGGGAGCACCGATGGGGGGGGAGAAGCATCCGGCGTTCAATCTCACTTATGCAGGTATCGCCGATACTATTCGTGCTTCATACTCGTCGCTGAGATTTCCGCCGGCCCGGCACGGTCAAAGCTCCGCAACCGGGTATAAAGTGCTGTACCCCCGTGGAGCACGGAATGTCCTGTACCGAAAAGATGTCCCGCTCGCCGGGAGGATCCCCGATTCGTTGCTCGCCCTGGACAAACAGGTGAGGGATCTGGCCGGCTATGCCCTGCGCCCCCGTATTACGGGAAAGGAACTTGTTTCCCGGATCCTTCCCGTACTCCAGCGCGTCGACCGCGCCGTTACGCGGTTCGCTGCAACCAAACCACGTGAGCTGAGGATCGTGCTGGACTGGAAGGACACACTCGAGAGACTCCGGACTGCCGCGCTGGGTGTCAGCGTGAAACATTCCCTTGAGTATGCGGTCCTGTGCGAGCGCCAGCTGGTACGGCTCACACTCGACAACATTCGGGCGAATATGAAGCTCGGCGCGATGGAAATCGTTGTGCATGACGTCGGCAGGGGATGGATTCTGAATGAATCCCTGAAAAGCAGGATCCCGGTAAAGGCCGGTGATACACTCCGGCTCATCACTCCAGCGAAGGTGGAGTATGACTTCCCACTGTCGCTCAACACGCAGCTACGCCCCGCGGTGGGTCAGCTCCTCACCTTGACCCTCGTGCACGCGGGTGCCAGAAAAGAGGAGACGTTCGTATATCAGATGTCGCAGCGGATTTTTTTTGCTCCGCGGTTTGCAGCGGAGGTGCTCACCCCCATTGTCCGCGGGTACACTGGTGAACAGGTGATTACCAGGCTGACCAATCACAGCCGTGACGGTGTCACAGACATCCTCAAGGTGGACGATACACTGGCGACATCCACATCGGCAAGAGTCGCTTTGAGCTGGAAGGAAGCGGCCAGGATCGACACCCTGTCCCTGACATGGCGTGGCTCCATCGCCGACGGCACTTCTCTCGTGCACATCACATACGGAGGGGTTCCTGTCGCGCAGTTCCTTGCACGCACCTTCGAGTGTACGGCAGATACCGCGCGGAGAATCGGCGTGATCAGCGCCTGGAAATCCGGTGCACTGTTGGAAGCCCTGAGGCGGATTGGACTTTCGCGAATCCGGAATCTGTCAGGGGACGCCGTTGACAGTCACGCCTTGGACAGCATGGATGTGGTCGTCGTTGACCGTAGGGCGCTCTCACTCCGGGGCCTCGCAAGCAGCGAGCGTGCGGCCCTGCATGATTTCACGCAGCGAGGCGGACATCTGGTGGTGCTGCCGCAGGAGCCGGAAGCCTGGCAGACTTCATCACTCTGGACTCCTGTTCAGCTCGATGCCTCCCGGGGACTTCCCCCGGATGCGAGACTGTCAGTGGACACCACGGATGTTTTTTTGTCACAGCCGAATCTGATATCCCGCGCTGATTTCGAGGGATGGCTAGACAGGATGAGCTATAATACTGTAACACTCCGCGCTGAAGGCGCGGATGTTCGCGTGCCGGTGCGGACTTCTGACGGCATGCCCCTCCTGGTCACAGCACCGGCGGGCAGGGGCCGTGTAACGTACGTAGACCTGGCTCTGGGGCCACAGTGGATGAACGTCGCCCCTGGCGCACTCCGACTCCTGGCAAACATCGTGTCGGAATAATTATCTTCCGTATGTCTCGCAAATACGCGTCTTCAACCGTAATAAGCATATGATTCGGACTCCAAACGCCGCTGTGGTTCTGGTGATGCTCGTAGGAATGTCATTCCCGGTTCACTCCCAGGCTCCCGCACGGATTCCGATCGAAGGTACCTCCATCGACGTTGATGTCCAGGGCAATATTTTCGTTCTGGACTCGCGGACCGCTACGATTTCGCTGTGGGACCGGGAGATGCACAAATTGGCCACGGCCGGAGGCCCCGGCTGGGAAAACGGACGTTTCGATCAGCCGTTGGGCCTCTGGGCACGCAACGGCCTGGAGGTGCTGGTGGCCGACTACGGAAACCACCGGATCCAGCGGTTTGACAGAACCCTGAGCTTCGTGTCGTCGTTCTCCACCAGGGAGGCAGAGGAGGCTTCGGAGAGATTCGGGTACCCGACCGATGTCGCTCTTTCACGGCTTGGAGAATTGTTCCTGTGCGACACGGAGAACAGCCGGATTGTGAAGGTGAATGCCGCAAACCGTGTGGAAACGGCTTTCGGCGGCTTTGGAGGCGGCGCGGGAAGACTGCAGCGTCCGCTCCAGATCGAGATCGGTGCCAACGACTGGGTGTACGTCCTGGATTCGCCGCGAGTGCTGATCTATGATGGATTTGGTAACTTCCTGGCAACGATGCCGGAGGGTGTGTTGCAGCACCCGACCGTGCTCTTCGCTGACAATGGTGGAGCCATGGTCGTGGACGGGGATTCTCTTTTCTGCTTCGACACAGCACATCGTCCCGTGCTCGCTCTCCCCCTGATGGAGCTCATTCCAGGTCATCACGGAAGTGTGTTGTCTCTTGTTGTCAGCGGGGGGAATCTCTATGCTCTCTGCGAGGAAGGCGTGATCATCGCGCCGGACCCGAGAGAGGGATGGGTTGACAAATGACCGGGAAGTGTGTTCATTAACCCTTAACCTCAACGCATGCAGGGCAGGCGTAATGTGAGGGCTTTCACGCATTTCACGAAAGGGCAGTCGCATGGCAAAGAGCTTGAATAAGGTTATGCTCATTGGAAACCTCGGACGCGATCCGGAAGTGCGCTATACTGCATCGAGTGTCGCTGTGGCAACATTCAGTATTGCTACGAACGAAAGCTGGCAGGACCAGGATGGAAATACCCAGGAGCGTACCGAGTGGCACAATATCGTCACCTGGCGTAAGCTTGCAGAAATCTGCCATCAGTATCTTCGCAAAGGCTCCAAGGTGTACATCGAAGGCAGGATCCAGACGCGGAGCTACGATGACAAGAATACCGGTGTCAAGAAATACATCACGGAGATCGTGGCGAACAACATGATCATGCTCGACACCAAAGAGGCTGCTTCGGGCGCCGGCAATTCAACGTACGCGCCTCCCGAGACTGCAACGGGGCCGATGGAGGGCGGGAAACAAGAGAGCGATCTCCCGTTTTAAGCGTGCTCCGGTGTGCTCCCGGACCGGAGGGAGATCTTCAGAGTTGACAGGTTATCCACAAACTTGTGCACAACATGTGTGCTTTGGAAGGTCCAGTTTAAGCGTAAACTCTATTTCATTCTGGAATAATAACTTGCATTTTGTCCTGGAGGGTCGTGTGAACGCCGGTCGACCGCAACTTGATGTGGAAAAATCCCAGTGTATCCGCGGGGCGTGTACATGAAGGCAAAGCTGGCTCTCGAAAACGGGGGAGTGTTTGAAGGGGAATGCTTCGGCGCGACGGGAGAAGTGGGTGGCGAAGTGGTATTCAACACCAGCATGTCCGGGTATCAGGAAATATACACGGATCCGTCCTATAGCGGGCAAATCGTGACACTGACCTACCCCCTCATTGGCAACTACGGAATCGCGCAGGAAGACATGGAATCGGCAGAGCCGCAGGTCTCGGGCGTGATTGTCAGAGAATACATGCCACGTCCGAGCAACTTCCGCTCTGTGATGGATCTGGGCGGATGGCTCGAAAAGCACGGGATCATTGCACTCACCGGAATTGACACCCGGATGCTGACACGCATGATCCGCACCGAGGGGGCTCTGCGCGGCGTTCTGTCATCCAACGACCTGGATGATGCCTCTCTCGTCCGGAAGGCCGGACTCGTACCTTCCATGGTTGGCATGGACCTGGCCACGAAGGTTACCTGTGCCAGGCCGTATGAGTGGACTGGAAAAGACACAACCGACTTTGCGCTCGATGCGCCGGGCGATACAATGGGACATGTCCGTTTCCGGGTTGTCGCCTACGATTTTGGCATCAAGCAGAACATACTGCGCCGCCTTGTCATGCATGGATGTGATGTTACCGTCGTTCCTGCTCAATTCCCGGCTGCAGATGTACTTGCGCTCGCCCCTGACGGGGTCTTCCTCTCCAATGGTCCGGGCGATCCTGCTCCCGTACAGGCCGCGATCGAGAACATCAATGTGCTTCTGGGGCGAGTGCCGATCTTGGGCATATGCCTTGGGCACCAAC
>DAINBR010000139.1:0-8446 GCA_036732865.1 Bacteroidota bacterium
TTCGTAAATGGGGCTGCCGTCCTTGGTCTTCCCGACAATCTTCGCCCCCACAAACTCCTTTACGTACGTCTTGTTGCCACTCTCCCCCATGTAGTAGTGACCACCCCGGGACCCTGCATACACGCTCCTCCCGTCGGCCGTCTTGCCCACGATCTCGTCCTGTTCGTCGTTCTTCGGTTCAGGTGCGGGTGCTTCCCGCTTCTCCACAGCCTTTTTTTCTGCGTCAACGTCGCTCTTAGTTTTCGCTTTCGCCTTTTTTACATTTATCCTCGTATCCTTTTTTACGACTTTCTTCGAATCTTTTTTTGAGTCTTTCTTCGCTTCCTTTTTTGAATCCTTCTTTGGATCTTTCTTTGAGTCTTTCTTCGAATCTTTCTTTGAATCTTTCGCGGAGTCGGTCTTCTTTTTTGTTTCCTTCACCTTCGTCGCTGTCGTCTTTGCTTTCTTCTCTTTGTCGCTTTTCTTCGTCTGCGCCGTCACATCCGCGGCCCCGACCAGCAATGCCAGAATCAGAAGCCACACACCAAAATGCATTTTCATCGCCCTGCCTCCAAAATATGATCTGCGGATTTCACTCGTGGAAAAATCTGTACACGGTCGTGGAAGTGTACTTCTTCCCGGCATCCAGTAATGTTGACGGGAACTCCCGCCTGTTCGGCGAGTCGGGGTAATGCTGCGTCTCCAGGCAGAAGCCTGACCGGTATACATACGGATGACCTTTCTTGCCGATGTTCTTCCCGGTAAGGAAGTTCCCAGAATAGAATTGGAGGGCGGGTTCCGTCGTCAACACCTCCATCACGCGCCCGGTCGACCGGTCCTCCACACGTGCAGCCTGCATGAGCGCATTCGTGGATTTGTTCAGAACCCAGTTGTGGTCGTACCCGCCGCCGAGCTTCATCTGTTCATCGTCGGCGTCGATCCTCTCTCCGATACGGGTTGGCTTCCGAAAATCCAGCGGAGACCCCTCCACGGACCTCAGTTCTCCCGTGGGAATCAACCCTGTCCCTACAGGCGTGAAGAGGTCCGCATTAATGGTCAACACATGATCCAGTATCGTACCGTTTCCTTCCCCGGCCAGATTGAAATAGGAGTGATGCGTCAGGTTTGCCACGGTCGGCTTGTCACTGACGGCGCTGTATTCGATCTTGAGCTCGTTGGAGTCCGTGAGCGTATAGATCACATCGACGAGAAGCGTTCCGGGGTATCCTTCTTCTCCGTCCGGACTCACGTACTTAAGGTGCAGTGCAGGACCTTCCCTGGATTCGGCTTCTGCTGCATCCCACACCACCTTGTCGAACCCCTTCAGGCCGCCGTGGAGATGGTTCTCGCCGTCATTGACGGCCAGGCGATAGTCCACCCCGTCCAGCGTGAACCGACCCTTGCTGATGCGATTGCCGAAGCGGCCGATCAGCGCACCGAAATACGGGTTATCGGCGATGTAGTTGTCGAGTCTGTCATAGCCCAACACGACATCACCCATGTTGCCGTTGCGATCAGGGACAAGAAGCGAGACGACAATGCCGCCGTAGTTTGTGATCTTCGCCTCTATGCCGTTCTTGTTGCGCAGAGTGAAGAGCTCCACACTCTTGCCGTCCTGTGTCGCGCCGAAGGGCTGCCGGGAGATCTTCGTATCCCCGGGGCCGCAACCCGACCCGAAGACCGCGCTAAGGCTGAGGAACATCGCCATGGTGTACCTTTCGAGACTTCGCATACTCGGAATTCCTTACGATGGGGGGATGGAAGCATTGCTCCCTCAGTGGATGCAAGATAGGCGGATTCTTCGAATATGCAAATCCTTTCTCCTCCCGTGTGTTTTGCAGAACCGGAAAAAATCCCGTATTTTAGGAATGATACTCGCCTATGGTTGTTCACATCGATCATGAGGAAGCGGAGACAATGAAGAAAATCGTACTGTTGCGACATGGCGAAAGCACCTGGAACAAGGAAAATCGGTTCACGGGTTGGACTGATGTAGGGCTCAGCGACAAAGGACTCAAGGAAGCACATGATGCCGGCAAGACGCTCAAGAAGGAAGGTTATCTTTTCGACCTTGCCTACACGTCAGTTCTCTCACGCGCCATCAAGACACTCTGGGTCGCCCTGGAGGAATTGGATCACATGTACATCCCGGTGTACAATCACTGGCGGCTCAACGAACGCCATTATGGAGCACTCCAGGGGTTGAACAAGGCGGAAACCGCCGAGAAGCACGGTATGGATCAGGTGAAAATCTGGCGGCGCAGCTATGACGTGCCGCCGCCTGCATTGACGCAGACTGATCCCCGCTATCCCGGCCGCGATCCACGCTACGCGTCACTGGGTGCGGCGGACCTTCCGCTGACGGAATCCCTCAAGGACACCGTCACGCGATTCCTCCCCCTGTGGCACGACACCATTGCCCCCACGGTTAAGAGCGGCAAGCGCGTCCTCATCGCAGCACACGGCAACAGTCTCCGCGCACTGGTGAAGTACCTGGACGAGATCCCCGAAGCGGAAATCGTGGAGTTGAACATCCCCACGGGGATCCCGCTTGTCTACGAGCTGGACGACTCGTTGAAGCCCATCAGGCACTACTACCTCGGTGATACGGCAGCCATCGAAGCCGCGGCAAAGGCGGTGGCTGATCAGCTGAAGAAGAAGTAGTCGCGTGGATGTCCGGGTGTCGTGCGGAGGATTCTGCCCAGCATGCGGGTCGCTGCAACAAGATGTGGACCTTTGTTGAGTAGTACCCCCTGAGCACGCGAGGCAGTAGCGGCATCGATTATTTCCGCCCTCGAGGGAACACCCCGCCTGGTCATCGTCTCCAGAATCTCCGTGGCGACAAAGAACGGAAGCTGCGCGGCACGGCACATGGCCAGGAGGGTGGCTTCGAGGTCTGCAAGCCGCTCCCAGCCATACTCCACCGCCAGGTCCCCGCGGGCCATCATGATGCCGCTCCGCGGTTGGCGCATGGTCGCCAGGACTATAGCCGGAAGCTGCCGCACCGCTTCGCTTGTCTCGATCTTGATCACAATCCCGGGCTTTTTCCCCCTCACCCGTTCGACACTGTCCTGCAGTTCCTCCACGTCCCTTGCAGTTCTCACGAATGACAGACTTACAAGATCCGCATGGGCCGCCGCGAACCCGAGATCCCGGCGATCTTTTGCAGTCAATGCCGGAGCGCGCACTATTGTATGGGGAAGATTGATTCCCTTGTCGGCACGCAATGTCCTTTCTTCCCCCGCCGTCCGGACGATTCGCACCTGGAATTCCTTGGTGGATTTCTTCCGGACAACTCCCTGGATGATCCCGTTGTCGAACATCACGGGATCTCCTGATTTGACGCACCCGAACACCTCGGGCAGAGTACATGAGATGTGAGCCGGACGGAGCACCTTGCCGCTTGAGCTGCGTCTCGCGGGTTCACCGCGTCGGGGGGCATTGTGTACGACCAGGATGTCACCTGGACGCAGAGTAATCTTCATTTCCACACGCGGGAGTGTACCTATGCGCGCAAAGCGGTGACGACCGTTCCGGTCCACGTGATCGAGCCGCATCCCGGTCTGTACGTATGCCGTCTCGTGAATCTCAGCCGGCCGCCCGCCGGACTGGCCCCTCCCGGCGATCATCGTGCGTTTCTTTCCCCGCGCATCGACGAATGCTATCCGGTCGCCTCTGCGAATTCCGGCAAGCCAGCGCCGCGGCACGGGTATGATCGTGCGACAACTTTCCTGGGGACATGAGGAAGGTGGGCCGAGCCAGACGACCGCCGGTGCCGCACTACGACCCAATAGGTCACGGCGCGGCCGCAAATGCGCGACCCGGGGTCCGGGAACCATTTGCCCCGTCCGGAGTTTCGGCCCAGAGAGGTCCATCAAGATCCGGCACGGCACCCCGGCCTCACGGCTGGCATGGCGGACATTGCGGATCATCTCCTTCCACTGTCGCCTTTCTTTCTGCGCACAGTTGATACGTGCGACAGTCATTCCCGCATCGATGAGATCCTTCACCACCTTGCGGTCGGTGACCGCTGAGTCGGGAAGAGTCACCAGGATGTGCGAGGAGAAACCCTTGCGCTTGCGGCCAAGCAAATCGTCCGAACGTCGTTCAAGCCCGAGGTCCTGTGCACCATGTAGCAGGGGGCGCGTCCGTGCGACACCCGCATAAGCTTCCAGCAACCAGCGCGCCCTCTGCATCCCTGTGTTGATGTGTGCAGGCTGTGCGGCGGGAAATTGCATTCCAAGGGCCTCAAACGACTCCCGCAGCGCCGGCGTCGAATTGTCACGCAGTGCCAAAAACGCCAGAAAATTGCGCGCGCTCCCGCGCAACGAGGGGTCGACGGCCTCAAGGGAGGCACGGTGAGCCTGTTCCCGTTTGCCGATTTCCACCTGCAGGCGGTTCAGCATGGCATGGAATACGGCGAGTTGACGGTGCGGATCGGTCATAGTAAGATCATCGTGGACTCCCAAAGATACGACCGAGAAGTGACAGCCGCAATGAGACTGATGGACTAAATCAGAATACATCAATTGCACGGAGCAAAGGAGGTAAAAACAAGAAGGAGGTGGGGACTATTAGAGAGTCAGATCGAAGAGGAATGGCTCGGGGAACCTGCGGCAGGCTTTGTTCGGGTAAGGTCCTTGGAAGACAGTGCGGACACGGGCGGTTCGTCCCCGATTCCAGCCGTCCACCGCAAACTGTCTTCCACGAGGCCCCGACAGGAAAAATGCTCCCCCCGACGCACACATTGTGTGGCGGTAACAAGATCGTCGATTATTCTCTCTTCCATGACGACTGCATCTGCTCCGGCATCCTCGAGGTGATCCGTGACGCTGTCATGAGGATAGCCGCTTAGCACTATGAATCGCACAGAAGGGTCAATTCTCCGGAAAATCGCCAACTGTTCCTGGATCGATTGCCCTGGAAAAGAGTCGCCCAGCACAACCACCTGCGGGTGACACAGCCGGAGCAATGCCTCCATTTCCTTGCCGGAACCCGCTTCCACGATTGTTCCGGCAACCCCTTCGTCGAGAAGTATCTGCCTGATTCCGGCACGCACATGCGCATGCCCGTGACCAATTGCCACTGTCAGTTCCCTAGCCAAGGAGCCACCACGCAGTATTGGAGGCGATTCTTGACGACCCGGGGCCCGTCAATGTCTCCCGGATTCCGAAACGGGCAACGGTCAAACCTGCAATATCACCCATACTCCCCCCCGATGGATCCCGGCGGTCTTCTCGAACACCCACCTACACTCCAGTACGAGCAATCTACATCAGGGGGGGGAGGAGGTCAATTCCTGAAACACTGATTCTCTTGTAGGAAAACAGGAAGGCACACGTAGGAAAATCGGAAGGGGCTGTAGGAATGTTCTTACAGAAGGCTAAATCCTCGCATAGCCGTGAGAAATCGCATAATGCACGAGGTCTGCATTTGTCTTTGCGTCCAGCTTCTCCAGGAGCCTTGCCCTATATGTACTTACAGTCTTGACGCTCAGGATCAGGATTTCGGAGATTTCCGTGAGGGTTTTTCCCTCCGCGACCAAGCAAAGTACCTGCATTTCCCGATCAGAGAGCATCTGAGACTTGCCGCCGTCTTCCAGTACTGCTTCCAGGGCCAACCGCTCGCTGAGCTCCGGGCTGATGTACTTTCTGTGGGCGATGGCGAGGCGGACCGCCTGTGCCAGTTCCTCGGAGGCGCTTTCTTTTGTAATGTATGCCGAGGCGCCTGCGCGCAACATCCGGACGGCAAACTGGTCCTCAGGGTGCATGCTCAGGATCACCACCGGCAAGTCCGGATAATCAACCTGCAATTCTTTCAGCACATCGAGTCCGTTCCTGTCGGGAAGGGAGAGGTCCAGAATCACAACGCTCCAGACACCCGAACGGACAAGCGAGATCAGCTCGCCGGCGGTTTCTGCCTCGGCGACCTCACAGCCGGCGAATTCTTCAGCCAGGGTTTGCCGTACACCCCGTCGCACGACGGGATGATCGTCCGCTATCAGGATTCGGATCATTCGACAACCTGTTCGATGGGAAAGGTTACACGAACCGTCGTGCCGCCGCCGGGTTGTCCGGCGAAGTGAATGTTCCCTCCTATGCGCGTCGCACGTTCTTTCATGCCGACAATGCCGAGTGACAGGGGATGACGAATTTCTTCTTCACGGATTCCCCGGCCGTTATCCATGACGTCCAAAGAGAATTCGTCTCCGACCCGGCGGAGAACAACTGCAACCGTTGTAGCCTGGGCGTGTCTGGCCACATTGGTGAGAAGCTCCTGGAAGATACGAAAGAGTTGAGTTGCCTGTTCGTGCGAAAAGTGCGGCTCCCCGGGCTGTTTGTCGATGCAGCATATAATCCCCGTGCGCGACTCCCATTCCTTAGCTTGCCATTCCATCGCCGCCATCAGGCCGAGTTGATCCAGCAGGGCAGGCCGCAACTGGCCGGCAATCTTCCTTACCGTCTGGATGGAATCATCCAGCATTTCGTTCATCTGCTGGATGCGACCCACCATGCCGTTCGCAACGCTCCTGTCCACCTTTTGCACGTGTTTACGAAGCCAGGCAAGGTCCATCTTCAGCCCGGTCATCAACTGGCCCAGTTCATCGTGAATCTCCCGGGACAACTGGGTTCTCTCCTCTTCCCGGACCGATTCCAGCCGGGCGGCGAGTGCGCGCAGTTGTTCACGTGATTCACGGATCTTGGCTTCCGCGCGCTTCTGTTCAGTAACGTCTTCGACATGTGTCAACACCATGTCCGGAGGCACGTACGAGTGAACAACGACAAAATCCGCGGTCCGGGGTTCCGCCATGTAACTGTATTGCATTTCTTCGCGGACCACTGATCGTTCCGCAAGACACCGCTCGATAGGCTCGCTGATCCGCGGCCGTTGCTGCAGGATCTCATGGAGGGGTTTGCCCATCCAGGGCGTCACGTGACCGAGGGACAGCGCCACCGCCGCGTCATTTGCATCCGCGAGGTAGATATCCTTTCCATTGTGTTTCCATGTAAAGGTCGCAATGGGATTGCTTCTGTATTGTGCACGAAAACGGGCCTCGCTCTCTCGTACCGCCCGGTCAAACCGGCGTTTGCGTTCCCAGATGCCCGCGGCCAGGGCCAGCACAAGTATTCCCAGGAACACCAACGGAATAGCCACCGACGGACGGAGATACAGTGGAGGCTGAATGGAAAAACTGGCACTCTCAATTCTAGCCGGGCCCTTCCGCGATGCAGGATGCAACTCGACGTCAAACCGGTAAGTTCCTGCGCCGAGACGGTTGAAGGAAACTGTACGTGCAGGGCCCCAGGCGGACCAGGAACTATCCTGGAGGCGATAGCGCGTCGGAATCTCACCCGGAGGTTTGTCCGCCCAGTACGCATTGGCACTCCAGGACAGCGTTACGCGCCTTTCGTCGACGAACGGAGATTCCAGGCTGAGCAAAGGCGGAACTGTACTGATCTGGTCTATGCTGAGAACGCTCACCCCTCCACCCTGCGTACCCGCGTAGACGTGACGGTCCGCGTAAAGGATGGGCCAGACCTCACCGTTGGCGAGCCCTGAACTGACCTCAAAATTCATCCATGCCACTCCATCGTAGCTTCCTATGCCCTCCATCGTTCCAATCCAGAGGCGCCCTTCGGGATCCACGTGGAGATCCCAGACCAGGTTGCTAACCAAACCATCCTCGACAGTATAGAAGCGAACCCGCCCCGTGCTGTCGATGTACCCCAATCCATCCCACCGTTGACCGAACCAGACACGATTCGTGGAATCCACCGCGAGAGTGAATATCGCGTGATGGCGAAAATCCTTACCGGCCTTCCAATACTGCCATTTCCCGTGGGAGAGCTTGCTGAGTCCGGTGAGTGTGCCGAACCAGAGCGCACCGTCACGATCCTCCACCATTGCATACACACGCCCGTCGAGCAATCCGTCAGCCGGGCCAATGCGGGAAAATTTGCCGCCTTCATAACAGAATGCACCCGGCTCCGGTGAAGGATGGGTGGGCATTGGGCCGGCCGCCATCCCCAGAAACCAGAGTTTTCCGTTTCTCGTGAGAACAATCTTGTGAACGAGGAGAACATCGAGTCCATCCGCCGGACCAAAATGACGCCACGTCTTGCCATTCCAGCGGTACGCGCCCGAAAACGAGCTTCCGCTTCCGATCCACATGTTGCCGTCACGGTCTTCGGTAATTGTCGTGACGCGACTTATTGCCTGCTTACCGATCGATTGAATTACCCTGGTCCCGCCGCCAGCTGATCGCACATACAGCCCCCCGCGCGTTCCAACCCAGAACGAACCATCGCGCGCCCGCCCGATGCTGCTTACAATGTTCCCTGCCAGGCTCTTTCCTGTATTCCAGGTGGACCAGCGGTCTGATTTCAACCGACAGAGAAACAGACCGCGCGGAGTGCATACCCAGAGATCACCGTTCGGACGAAACCGGATATACCGCGGGTAATTC